>NZ_JAUYQU010000091.1 GCF_030697065.1 Bradyrhizobium sp. | reverse complement strand
CGGATGCGCCGTCCCGCCAGCGTCAGGCTATCCGCCTGGATCACCGGTTCGCTGCCGGTCGCCAGTGCCGCGACCCGCAGCGGAAACGACAGTTCCACCCTGTCGCGGGTTCGAAACAGCATCGGCACGCCGCGCGGCGTGCCGGATTTGTCCGCGGTCAGGTTGACGACGCCGACGGCGGCATGGTCGGCGAAGGTTTTCAGCGGCAGCAGGAATTTCTCGGCGCGCGGCAGGCGCGCCAGCGGACCGGGCTCGCCCGCTTCGATCAGTTGCGTCGCTTGCGGGAATACCGCCGCGGATGCGATCACCGTCGGGCGTTTGCCGAGTGCCTGTGCCAGGGCTGTGTCGCCCTGGACCCGGTCGTTGCCTTGATCGATGAGCAGGAGGTCTACCCCGACGACGCGCGGCTCCAGTCGGGCGATGGCATCGACCAGCGCGGCAAGACCGGCGCGCGGCAGCGGATAGCCGCCGTGTTTCGCCGCGGTGTCATCGTCGATCGCGACGATGGTGAGTTGATCCGGTGCGCGCCGCTCTCCGCGCGCGACCAGACGAAGATCGGTCAGCGGGCTCTCGGCGCGATCGAGCAACGCGACCTCGCCGCGCCAGTGCCCAACTCCGAGAGCCAGCGACCATAAAGCGGCCAGCACCAGCGCAATCAGGATATGGAGGGTCCTGCGTTTCACCGGCGATCATTTCCCATGATTACTGGCCGAGGCGGGCGAGCAGTGCATCGATCCGCGGTTGCGGCCAGCGCTTGACGACCAGGGGGCCTGTCCCGGGTTCGACGTCGACCCCGTCGCCGGCACCGAGAACAACTTGTCCGGCACCTTGAGGCCTTCGCACCGCGACCCGGCCACGCAGCACCAGCACCGAGGTCCTCGAGGCCTCGGCATCGACGGCCCATTTCGTCCCGCGCACCGCGGCGATGGCCTGTGGCGTGGTGACTTGGAAACGGCGCTTGCCCTGCTGTTTGGGGGCATCGATCAGCAAGGCCTTGCTTTGCAGATTGACGGAATTCACGCTGCCCGTCCTGTCGACGCTTTGCAGCGTGAATTTGGCGCCGTCTTCTGCCACGATCGTCAGATCACCCGGGCAGCGCAGGGTTTGCGCCGCATTGGCCGTCTGACTTGAGGCGCACCCCGTCGGAGCCAGCTGGGCGGTTGCAACGGTCACGCCGGCTAGCACGCAGGCGATGACGCACGTCAGGCGGGCGAGCATTTTCATAGCGGTGTCTCCATGCACGGGTCGCACGCGATCCGGGCCGACTTTATGATCTATCGGCAAGACCATAAACCGCAATCCCGCTCCCGGGTTTCAAACTGTGTTCATCCTGTCCCGCCGGGCTGGGCGACCGGCGCGGCCGGCGGCGCCTGTCTGCGGAACAGAATCCGCTGGTACAGCCAGCCGATCGCCACCAGCACGAGGCCGAGGCACATGAACGACAGCGCGCGGTAGACCCCGGTCAGCGCCGACATATCGATCAGGAACGCCTTGAGGATCGTGAGCGCGATCACCACCGCGGAGGCGAGGCGGGCGCGCTGCGAGTTGAAGAATACGCCGATCCCAAGCAGCGCGACGCCGAATGCCAGCCAGGCAATCGAATAGGTGTACTGCTCGACGCCCGTGGTGGGGCCGCGCGACAGCACCGGGCCGTGATAGAGCCTGCGGATCTCGAACGTGACATAGGTCAGCGCCAGCACCAGCGCGACCGCGGCGATGGTGTTGGCATAGCCGGCCGGACGCCGGCCCGCCACCGCCCAAGACAGCAGCAGCGCCAGCACCGCGGGCAGCGCATAGCCGAGCAGCAGCAGGTTGAAGAACACGCCGCCGACATCGGTCGGCCACAGGATCGGCGTCTCCAGCACCATCAGGCCGATCACGCTGGCGGCGCCGGCAAACAGTGTGAGCACGATCGCCGCGATGTTGTGGACGATGCTGCCGGTGCGGATCCGCAATCGTTCCAGTCCGATCGCCATCGCCAGTGTCGCGCACACCTGCAGCGCGACTTCGGTGAGGCCCGCCGAATTGCGATAGACGTCGCCGCCGTTGACGGCATGGCGGATTTCCATGAACACCAGCAGGACCGTGAACAGGATGGCCGCCGATTCCACCGCGCGCAGCGGCGCGTCGTCGCTGCCGCCGCGGCGCAGGAAAATGCTTCCGGCCCAGAACGACAGTGCCGGAATGCCGTAGCCCCACAACAGCCAGTTGAAGATCGGCGTGGTGCCGACCATGTCGCCGACGATGCGCGGCTCATGGCCGATCCGCAGCACCACGATGCCGGCGAGAATGGCTGCGAGCGAACGCAGGAACGGGATCGGCCGCTGCAGCGAGATCCACGCGGTGCCGAGCGACATCAGCGAAAGCGCGATCGTGAGCCAGCCCTTTTCGAGCGCAAAGGTCAGCGCCAGCGCCATGGCGGCGAGCGCGCCGGTGGCAAACAGCGCGATCGAGGCCTGCAATCCGGGCCGGTCCTCGCGTCTTGCCAGACTTTCGGTCGCGGCGCCGAACGCGGCCGCCAGCACCACGGACAGAATGGCAAACGGAATCGAGCGATCGAGATGCGCGATGCGGGCGTACAGCGCGATCAGCAGCGCCAGCGGCGTGAACACCGCCGCGGCCGACCACACCACCGGGATCGCGGCGCTGCGGGATCGGCCCTGCGCCAGGAATCCGGCGACGCCGAATCCGGTCGCGAAAATCGCCGCGGTAACGAGATGCAACATGACGGCGCCGTCGGTGGCGGCGGGGCCGATCCCCGGCAGCGGTCCGCCCGGCAGCACCAGCATGTCCGGATTGCCGCGGACCGCCCATTCGGCGAATACCACGAATACCAATGCTGCTGCGGCGCCGACCGCGCCGGAGGCCGCTTCCGCGCGCCATGCCACCAGCAGCGTGCCGGCCACCAGCAGCGCGAACACGATGACGGCCGTATCGGCATGCGCGCTGCTCAGCACGATCAAGCCGGCACCCAGCAGATAGACCGCCAGCGAAGCGGACGAGAACAGTTCGATCTCGCCCTCGTCGGCGGGCGGCCCGAACATGAAGCCGCACACCACCAGCAGCGCGGCGAGGATGAAGCCAGCCATCACATGGAACGCGTGCGGCCCGACCATCGACGGCCCGCATTGCAGGCAAGGGAAGGTCCAGAGCAGCGCGAACACCAGGGTGGTGACTGCGAGCCAGCGCCACAGCCGGATCCGCGCCAGCCCGAACGCCGCCGCGGTGACGACGGCAAGATAGAGATAGAGCGCCCAGTAATCCGGCTTGTCCGAGGATACCAGAACCGGCGTGGCGAAGGCGGCGGCGATGCCGAGGCCGGCCAGCGCCGGGCCATGCAGCAGCGCCGCGGCGAGCGTGCCCAGCGCCACCATGCCGAGCAGCACGAACGCGGTGGCGGGGACCAGAAAATCATACAGCGCATAGGCGGCGTAGACCGTCGCGAACGCCACAGCCGTCCCTGCGGCGGTGAGGATGGCCGGGATATTGGCGACCGGCAGCGCCGCGATCGCCGAAATGCTCTCCTTGCGCCTTGTCCATTCGCCCGCGGCCAGCAGCGCCAGCGCGAATGCGCCGCCGAGAAACGTGCGCACGGCGTCGCTGAGCAGCCCGGCCTCGATCGAATAGCGCACCATGAAGAAACCGCCCAGCGCCAGCGTCAGGCCGCCGACCCAGACCACCCAGCGGGTGCCGATGCGCTCCTCGAAGCCGGGTTGGGCCGGCGGAAGCGGGGGCGGGGCGGAAGCGGGCATATCCGAAGCGGGCGACGGTGCAGGCGCGGGTTGAATCGAAGGCGCCTCTTCTTCCGTGGTTTCGATCCGGATCTGGTCCGACGGCGACGGCGCGACCGGAGCTTCATGGGCGGGCAGCGGCGGAGGCACGGCGATTGCCCGCGCCACCGGCGTCTGGGTCTCCATCAAATCCAGCCGCGCCCGCAGCACGGCGACCTGATTGAAGGCCTTGCGCGCGAAGATGAGCGCGACGATGGCAATCACCAGTGAAAAAAAGTCGAACGGCAAGTCGAACATCGCGCCTCCAGGCGATCGGCCCGGCGTCGGGCTTACCGCGGTACATCTTCCGTCTGTGTCGACATCACGCCGGCCGGTTCGAGCGGAGCGCCGGCCGCCAGCCCGTCCGCTTTCACAGTCCGATGCAAGTCAGTGAGTGTGAATCCGGCGGGCAAAAGTTCAACGCGGCCGGCGATTTTCAGGCCGCAGCGCAGTCGGCGCTTGCGGCATCATTCGAGATCGACGCGAAACGGCCGGCCTTCGACCAGCATGCTGCCCGGGCCCATTTCGTCGAGCGCCCGCAGCATCCGGCCCTCGCGCCCCAGCGCGCGGTCCGCCAGGCTGACCATCAGCCGGTTCGGCGACGCGATCGGGGAGGCGGCGCGGATTTGCCGCGCGATCGAAACCTCGTCGCGATGCGGGTTGAGCATGCAGGCGGCGGCGAAGGCGCTCGCCGTCGAGCGGCTGATGCCGGCATAGCAGTGCACCACCAGCGGCGCGTTGCGGTCCCAGCCGCGCACGAAATTCAGCACCTGCTCGATATGCGAATCCGACGGTGCCAGAAAACCGTCCATGTGCTCGGTGATGTCGTCCACCTGGACCCGTAGATGATTGGCCTCGAGCACCGACTCCGGCCGCTGCACCTGGGCGACATTGGCCATCACGGTCAGGACATGGCTGGCGCCGGTGGCCCTGACGGTCTCGGAGAGTGCGGCGAGCGAGCAAACGTGAATCATGGCGGTCCCTTGGCTGCCGTCGATTATAGTACGTAGAGCGTAGGGTGGGCAAAGGCGCATTGCGCCGTGCCCACCATGAGAGATCACGGGTGGATAGATGGTGGGCACGGCGGAAGGGCGCCTTTGCCGACCCTACGGTTACGGCGCGTTCAGGGCCGCGAACCGGGCCAGAAACTGTTTCTCGGCCCTGGCCGCGGTCCACGGCGTCAAATATTCCTGCTGCATCGTCGGCGGCAGGCCGGGATCCCTGCCGAACAGGCGCCGGGCCTCGGCTTCCGCGAAGCCGGCGAGTTCGGTCGCCTCGAGATAGGCCGCCCCCCGGTCGGCGGCCTTGATCGCCTGCGTGATGTGGTCCGCGAGCTCCGGCGGCAGTCCGAAGCGGATATGGATCGCCGACAACAGCCGCTTTTCCACCACCTTGTAGTCGCCGCCGAGCACCGCCTTGAACGGCGAGATCATGTCGCCGATGACATATTCCGGCGCATCGTGCAGCATGGCCGCGAGCCGGAAGCTGAGGTCGATCCGCGGCTTCTGCTGGCGCAGCACGGCTTCCACCAGCAGCGTGTGCTGCGCCACCGAGAAAATATGCGCGCCGCTGGTCTGCCCGTTCCAGCGCGCGACCCGCGCCAGACCATGGGCGATATCAGCGATCTCGATATCCAGCGGCGAGGGATCCAGCAGATCGAGCCGGCGTCCCGACAACATCCGCTGCCAGACCCGGGTGGAGGCGACCGCGGAAGGTTTCCTTGCCGTCATTTTGCTTTGAGGCGGGGGCTGCGCTGCTTTCCAACGCAAGCCTGATGGCAGAAGCAGTTTACCAGATGGTCGTTGACCATGCCGGTGGCCTGCATGAAGGCGTAGACGATGGTCGGTCCGACAAACTTGAACCCGCGCGCCTGCAACTCCTTCGACATGCTGATCGACAGCGGCGTCGATGCCGGCACGCTGGCGGTGGTCTTGAAGTTGTTGACCTTCGGGCGGCCATCGACGAAATCCCACAGGAATTTCGAGAAGCCGGCGCCTTCTTCCATGATCTTCAAATAGCCCTTCGCGCTGTTGACCGCGCCCTCGATCTTGGAACGGTTGCGCACAATGCCGGCGTCGTTCATCAGCGCGTGGACTTTCTTCTCGCTGTAGCGCGCGATCTTCTCCGGCTGGAAATCGTCGAACGCCTTGCGGAAATTGTCGCGCTTGCGCAGGATCGTGATCCACGAAAGCCCGGCTTGGAAACCGTCGAGGATGAGCTTTTCATACAGCGCCCGGTCGTCATATTCCGGCACGCCCCATTCGGTGTCGTGATAGGCCACGTAGAACGGATCTTCGCCAGGCCAGGGGCAACGCGTCAGGCCATCGGCATGCAGGCGCGCCGACTTCGTCATGCCACGGTCTTTTTCGGCGCGGGGCGGATGTCGTTGGGGTCGGCGAGGCGGAGGCCGAGGCCGCCCGATGTCAGCGGCAGTCCCGCGTCCAGCGCATCGGCGGCGCGGTCGATCCGGATCAGCGCGAGACCTTTCTGGCCCGATGTCGACCCCATGGTGCCGATCGATTTGTCGCCGGCGAGAATCGCGGTGCCCGGTTCCGGTGAAAAATCCTCGAGAACGACGCGCACCGT
>NZ_JAUYQU010000067.1 GCF_030697065.1 Bradyrhizobium sp. | reverse complement strand
GACATCCGCGGCGTATTTTGGGGCGCATGGGCCAGACTCAATCCGGAAAAGAACCGCGCGAATCTGGAGAAGCTGGTGAAGTGGACCGCGGAAGGCAAGATCTCGTCGCATGTCGACCGCACCTTCCCGCTGGCGCAGACCTCCGACGCGCTGAAGGTGCTCGCCGGCCGCAAGGCGATGGGCAAGGTGATCCTGCATCCTTGACCGCGATAATGCCTGCGCTGCACGAGTGGTTTGCAGGCATTGCGTAGCACTCCGCTGTCATCGCCCGGCCTTTCTTGACCGGGCGACCCAGTATTCCACAGCCGCCAGCGATAGAGCCGTGAAGCCGCAGCTACTGGATCCCCGCCTTCGCGGGGATGACGATGGAATTTGCGGAACCAACTCGAACTACTTTTCGACGTCGCTTCCAACCTCGACGTCGCGGCCATCGACGCCCCGCTGCAACGCGGCGCGGGCGGCATCGCGATGCTCCGGCGTGATGTGCGATGCGACCATCCGGATCGCGGTGGCAAGCACCGCAGCGTCGTCGGTGAAGCCGAGCACGGGCAGCACGTCGGTGACGAAATCGAACGGCATGATGAAGTAAGCGAGGGCGCCGAGCAGCGCCGCCTGCACATGGCGCGGCGTCTGCCGGTCGAACGCGCAGTAATAGGCCGCGAGCAATTCCTCGGTAAACAGCAGCCTGCCCGCCACCCGCTTCAGCTTGACCCAGAAGCGCCGGCGCACGCTTTCGCGGTCCTTCGCCAGTTCATCGGCCGGCTCGAAACCCACGGTATGTTCGGACGCCATCGCTCGAGGCTCCTCCAAACTCGCGCGGCGGGTTGCCGCGGCTGACGCACTCAAACTGGGGATGCTGCGCCCCGGCTGCAAGATTGCCAGGATGATCCGATTGCCGGTCATCCATTCAGACGACGCCGAATTGCCTGGCGATCGCGTTCATGGCCTTGGCGAGCCCGATATCGAGGGCGGTAACGCCGCCGGCGTCATGGGTCGCCAGCACCACTTCGACCGTCTTGTAGACATTGCGCCATTCGGGGTGATGATCTGTCTTCTCGGCCACCAGCGCGGCGCGGGTCATGAACCCGAATGCTTCGTTGAAATCCTTGAACACGAATGTGCGCGCGATCGCCTCGCGGCCGGGCGTCTCGGTCCATCCCGACAGCAATTCCTGCAGCGCAGCTTTGCGCGCTTCCGTTGACAGCCGTTCCGCCATGATCGCCTCCCGTTTCACGTGAACTTTACCCTAACACCGAAGCTGGGCTGGGGGATCCATGCCACAATAGCGCGGCAAAACCAGTCCACAGCCGTACGGTAACCATGAGGCAGCCGTACCCCCGCGCCGGCAGGAAATCTGCTACACTTTCGATCGAAACCGATTGGCAGCATGAATTTGAACGTCAAACGATTGTTTGCGAGATCGACGGGCGGACAACCCGATTCGGTCCAGCCACAGGGACCGCCGTCGCCACGTTCGGCGAGGCAGAGGCTGGTGTTCGTCACGCTGGCGGCGGTTCTCGCCTTGGTCGGCGCGCTCGCGGCGACCTATTATTTTGCAATGCGCCCGGTGACCTTGCGGATCGCGGCAGGCCCGGCCAACAGCGATGACGTCAAGGTGGTTCAGACCCTGTCGCAGGCCTTTATCCAGGCGCGCAGCCAGATCCGTTTGCGGCCGATGACAACCGAGGGCTCCAAGGCAAGCGCCCAGGCGCTGGCCGAGGGCAAGGCCGATCTCGCCATCATCCGCGGCGATCTCGACGTGCCGAAGAATGCCCAGGCGGTGGCGACGCTGCGCAAGAACGTCGCGGTGCTGTGGGTGCCGCCGGCGACCAGGGTCAAGGGCAAGAAGGCCGCCCTCAGGATCACCAAGATCGCCCAGCTATCCGGACACCGCATCGGCGTGGTCGGCCGCTCCGAAGCCAATGTCAATTTGCTCAAGGTGATCCTGCGGCAATATGGCGTCGATCCGGCTAAGGTCGAGATCGTGCAATTTCCAGCCCAGGAGGCCGCCGAAGCGATCCGTAAACAGACGGCGGATGCCTATCTCGCCGCCGGGCCGGTTAACAGCAAGATCACCGCGGACGCGATCGCAGCCTCGATGCGCGATGGCGGGGTTCCGACCTTTCTCGCGATCGATTCGGCCGGGGCGATCGCCCAGAACCATCCGGTTTACGAAGCCTCCGAAATACCCGCCGGCAGCTTCGGCGGCTCGCCCGCCAGGCTCGAGGCGGAAGTCAAGACGATCAGCTTTGCCCACCACATCGTGGCGCGCAGAAGCCTGGACGAATCGACGGTCGCCGCCTTCACCCGGCAGCTGTTCGCGACACGCCAGACCCTGAAGACGGATTTCCCGCTGGCGGCGCAGATCGAGACCCCCGACACCGACAAGGACGCCGTCCTCCCCGCGCATTCCGGTGCCGCGGCTTACGTCGATGGCGAGGAAAAGACCTTCCTCGATCGCTACAGCGATTTCATCTGGTTTGGATTGATGGGGCTGTCCATCATGGGCTCGGCCGGCGCCTGGTTCGCCAGCTACCTGAAAAAGGACGAGCGCAGCAACAACAGCACCTTGCGCGAACGGCTGCTGGACATGATCGCGACCGCGCGCCACAGCGATTCCACCGACGAACTCGACCGGATGCAGATGGAGGCGGACCAGATCCTGCGCGATACGCTGCGCTGCTTCGAGCACGGCGCCATCGAGGAGGGGTCGTTGACCGCCTTCAATATCGCGCTCGACCAATTCCACAATGCGGTAGCCGACCGCAAGGCCGTGCTGATGAGCATGCCGCAGAACCTGCAACGGGCGGGCGCCCAGTTCCGGGCGACCGGCACGTTGTAGGCACACTGTAATCGGGTCGTCATGGAACCTTTCCAGGTCTGTCCGCGCGCGTATCCTGAGAGTCCGTCGAGGGGCCTTGAATGACGCTTAAGATTTCCCGCCGGCGTTTGCTGACGACGGCTGCGGCTGCCGGCATCGGCTCCCTGGCGATGCCCTATCTCAGCCGCGCCGCCGACCGGCCGCGGATCACCCATGGCGTGCAATCCGGCGACGTCGGCGCGGATGGCGGCGTGGTGTGGGCGCGCGCAGACCGGCCGTCACAGATGATGGTCGAGGTCGCCACCACCGAATCGTTTCGCCATGCGAGAATGTTGCCGCCGATCGCCGCGCTCCCCGAAAGCGACTTCACCGCGAAAATGCTGCTGGAGAATCTGCCCGCCGGACAGGAGATCTTCTATCGCGTCCGGTTCCGGGACCTCGCGCATCCCGCCATCTCCAGCGAGCCGGCGATCGGCCGCTTTTGCACCGCGCCGGCCGATCGTCGCGGCGTCAGTTTCGTGTGGGGCGGCGACGTCGCCGGACAGGGCTGGGGCATCAATCCCGACGACGGCGGCATGGTCACCTTCGCCACCATGCGCCGGCACCGGCCGGATTTCCTGCTGCATTCCGGCGACACCATCTATGCCGACGGCGTCATCGTTCCCGAAGTAAAGCTCGCCGATGGCAAGGTCTGGAAGAACGTGACCATACCGGAGAAGGCAAAAGTCGCCGAGACGCTTGACGAGTTTCGCGCAGCGCACAAGTACAATTTCCTCGACGATAATGTGCGCGCCTTCAACGCCGAGGTGCCGGTCTTCGTGCAGTGGGACGACCACGAAGTCACCAACAACTGGTCGGCCTCGAAGCAACTCCCCGCCGCCTACACGGAGCGCAGTATCGGTCTGCTGGCCGCGCGGGGGGCCCGCGCGTTCCGCGAGATGTACCCGATGCGCGAGAGTCTCGCCGAGCCGGGCCGGATCTACCGCACGCTGCATTACGGACCGCATCTCGACGTCTTCATGCTGGACGAGCGCAGCTATCGCGGCGCCAACGGCGAGAACCAGCAGACCGCCTACGGCCCCGAGAGCTACTTTCTCGGGCCCGATCAGCTGGCATGGCTGAAGCGCGGGCTGCTGAACTCGCGCGCCACCTGGAAGGTGATCGCCTCCGACATGCCGCTCAGCATCATCGTCCATGACGATGGCGCCAACAGGAGCGGTTCGGAGGCGTTCGCGCAAGGCGACGGCCCGCCGCGCGGCCGCGAATTCGAGATCGCGGATCTGTTGCGTTTCATCAAGTCGGCCGGGATCGCCAATACCGTGTGGCTGACGGCGGATGTGCATTATGCAGCGGCGCATTACTACAATCCGGACAAGGCGCAGTTCCAGGATTTCGAGCCGTTCTGGGAATTCGTCGCCGGCCCGCTTCATGCCGGCACGTTCGGGCCGGGCGAACTCGACAACACGTTCGGGCCCGAGGTGAAGTTCATCAAGACGCCCGGACCGGGCCAGCGCAACCTGCCGCCGTCAGCCGGAATGCAGTTCTTTGGTCATGTCAAAATCGACGGCGCCACCGGACAGATGACCGTGACCCTGCGCGACCGCGCCGATGTGGCGCTGTGGTCGGCAACGCTCGACCCCTAGCCGGGCAAGCGGGGTTAGATTCAGCGCCCGGTGTTGTCGCCTGAACCCAGGAGCAGCGCCTTCAGCGCATCCGTCGAATAGGGTTTCGGCAGCCGCGGCTTGTCTGCGAGCGCAGCGGGCAACCTGACATCCACGCCGTACCCGGTGACGAAAATGAACGGAATTTTCAGCTCGTTGAGCCGCTCGGCGATCGCAAAGCTCTTTTCACGCACCAGCCCGACATCGAGCAGCGCGAAATCCGGAGCCTGATCGGCGATCATTTCGAGCGCCTTGATGACGTTTCCCGCGGTCCGCACCGCTTTGACCCCGAAACCGAGGATGGTGTCCTCGAAATCGAGGGCGATGATCGGGTCGTCCTCGACAATCAATACGTTGCCGGGCACGCCGTCAAAAGAAGCGGGTTCCATATTTCGCCACGTTGCAGGGGAGGTCGCATCGACCGGTTCCGATGGTGAAACCACCACGTCGCGGTCCGGCTGTCTGTTCACTTGTGCACACACCGATCCGATGCGATTGGTTATCTGACTGGCGGGCTGGCAAGGGGACACCGGAATGATGGCGCGAAGCGGCAACGCTCCCGACGGGAGCGACCGTCCCTACAACAACCTGTTGCGGCGACTCAGCGCCAGCGACTTTGCCTTGATTGCGCCGCATCTGGCGCCGGCAGAGGCCGATCCCAACGACCTGCTGTACAATCCCGGTGACGATGTCCAGATCGTGCATTTTCCCTGCGGACCGAGTCTGGCCTCCTATCTGGTGCCCAACGAAGACGGCCGGGACGTCGAGACCATCCTGATCGGGCGCGAGGGCGCCGTGGGGGGTATCGTCAGCCAGGGCTATCTGCCCGCCTACACGCGCATTATCGTCAAGTTCGGCGGGCCTTTCGTCCGAATGCCGATCGGCAAGCTCGATGCGGCCAAGTCCCGGTCGGCCAGCCTTCGCAACGTTTTCGCGCGTTATGCCGACTGCATGCTGGCCCAGATGTTCCAGTCCACGGCCTGCAATGCGATCCATTCGATCGAGCAGCGCACCGCCAAATGGATCATCTCGGCGATGGAGCGCACCGACGGTGACGATGTCGTGCCGCTGACACATGAGCAACTGGCGACCCTGCTGGGGGTCGGCCGCAGCTATACCAGCCGCGTGATCCAGACCTTCAAGGCGGACGGAATTCTGGAGACCCGGCGCGGCTCGATCATGGTGCGCAACCCCGACGCCCTGCGCATCCGGGCCTGCCTATGCAACGAGGCGGTCAAGAACCACTTCGAGGAAGTATTGCGGGGCGTCTATCCGGACCCCGAAAAAGGCAATTGAGGCCGCAGCACCGGCAAAAATGAGGTAACCAAATGCGAAACCAACCATTGTTTTTTAGCGTTTTCTGAATATATTGCAACGCAACGAGCAAGGTGCGCCCGGTCTTTTGGCCGGGCTTCCTTTTTAGGCGCCATGGGCGCCTGCAGAATTCCAGGTTTTGAGCGTGATCCGGAAAAGTGGGTCCCGGTTTTCCGGCGAGATCGCGCTCCAGCCATTGTCCGAGCCAGAAGAACAGTCATGAACCTTCGCAACATCGCCATCATCGCCCACGTCGACCACGGCAAGACCACCCTCGTCGACAAGCTGCTGCAGCAGTCCGGCACCTACCGCGACAACCAGCGCCAGGTCGAGCGCGCGATGGATTCCAACGATCTCGAACGCGAGCGCGGCATCACCATTCTTGCCAAGTGCACCTCGGTGCATTGGGAAGACACCCAGATCAACATCGTTGATACACCTGGTCACGCCGACTTCGGTGGCGAGGTGGAGCGCATTCTCTCGATGGTCGATGGCGTGATCGTCCTCGTCGACGCCGCCGAGGGTCCGATGCCGCAGACCAAATTCGTGGTCGGCAAGGCGCTGAAGCTCGGCCTCAAGCCGATCGTCGCCATCAACAAGGTCGATCGTCCCGACGCGCGCATCACCGAAGTCGTCAACGAGGTGTTCGACCTGTTCGCAGCGCTCGATGCGACCGACGACCAACTCGATTTCCCGATCCTGTACGGATCCGGCAAGAACGGCTGGATGGGCACCACGCCTGACGCCTCGCACGACGATGGCATGAAACCGCTGTTCGACCTCGTCATCAAGCATGTCGCGCCGCCGGTGGTCGAGGAAGGCCCGTTCCGGCTGCTCGGCACCATCCTCGAGGCCAACCCCTATCTCGGCCGCATCATCACCGGCCGCATCGCCTCCGGTTCGGTGAGACCGAACCAGGCGGTGAAGGTGATATCGCGCGACGGCAAGCTCGTGGAAACCGGCCGCATCACCAAGATCCTCGCCTTCCGCGGCCTCGAGCGGCAGCCGGTCGAACTGGCCGAAGCCGGCGACATCGTCGCCATCGCAGGCCTGCCCAAGGGCACCGTGGCCGATACCTTCTGCGATCCCTCCGTCGAAGTCCCGATCCAGGCCCAGCCGATCGATCCGCCGACCGTGTCGATGTCGTTCATCGTCAACAACTCGCCGCTGGCCGGTACCGAAGGCGACAAGGTGACCAGCCGCCTGATCCGCGACCGCCTGCTGCGCGAGGCCGAGGGCAACGTCGCGCTGCGCGTGGTCGAGGCCGCCGACAAGGATGCCATGGAAGTGTCCGGCCGCGGCGAATTGCAGCTGGCGATCCTGATCGAGACCATGCGCCGCGAAGGCTTCGAGCTCTCGGTATCGCGTCCCCGCGTCGTGCTGACCAAGGACGAGAACGGCGAGCTGCTGGAGCCGGTCGAGGAAGTCGTGATCGACGTCGACGAGGAATTCTCCGGCGTCGTGGTGCAGAAGATGAGCGAGCGCAAGGCCGAGATGATCGAGATGCGCCCGTCCGGCGGCAATCGTCTGCGGCTGGTGTTCTACGCGCCGACCCGCGGCCTGATCGGCTATCAGGGTGAACTGATGACCGACACGCGCGGCACGGCGATCATGAACCGCCTGTTCCACAACTACCTGCCCTACAAGGGCGACATCCAGGGCCGCCGCAATGGCGTCCTGATCTCCAACGACCAGGGCGAGGCGGTCGCCTACGCCATGTTCAAGCTGGAAGACCGCGGCCCGATGATGATCGAGCCCGGCTGGAAGGTCTACAAGGGCATGATCGTCGGCGAGCACACCCGCGACAACGACCTCGAGATCAACATTCTCAAGGGCAAGCAGCTCACCAACATCCGCACCACCTCGAAGGATGAAGCGGTGCGCCTGACCCCGCCGATCCGCATGACCCTGGAAAAGGCGCTGGCCTATATCGAGGAAGACGAACTGGTCGAGATCACGCCGAAGTCGATTCGGCTGCGCAAGCGGCACCTCGACGCCAACGACCGCAAGCGCGCGGAAAAGTCCAAGCAGGCGGTGGCATAAGACAAGTGGGCAAATAGCGAATGGCGAGTAGCGAATAGAAGGCGTTTCCGTACCTTCTCGTTTGCTATACGGTACTCGCTGTTCGCCACTCATCATTCGCCATCCCCTGATGTCCCTCCCCTCCGAAGTTGATGTCGCCATCATCGGCGCAGGCGCCGCCGGCCTCGGCGCCGCGCACGCGCTGGAAAACTCCGGGCTCTCTGTCATCGTGCTGGAAGCGCGCGACCGCGTCGGCGGGCGCGGCCACACCATCATGGCCGCCCCCGATGTCACCTTCGACCTCGGCTGCGGCTGGCTGCATTCGGCGGACGAAAACTCCTTCGTCCCGATCGCCGACGCGCTCAATTTCGAAATCGACAGGACCCGTCCGCCGTGGCGCGAACAGGCTGTGCACCAGGCATTCCCGCCGCCGCTGCGGGCGGAATTCATCGCCGCGCTCGACACGTTTTACGACCGCGCCGAGGTGGCGGCCGATGAGGCCCGGCGGACCGGCCGCGACGAAGCCGCGAATCATTATCTCGAGCCCGGCAACTGCTGGAACCCGATGATCGACGCGATCTCGACCTACATCAATGGCGCCGAACTCGACCGTGTCTCGATCCTCGACATGGACGCCTATGAGGACACCGATATCAACTGGCGGGTGCGCCGCGGCTACGGCGCGCTGATAGCGGCCTATGGTTCAACCTGCCCGCTGGCGCTGGGCTGCCATGTGACGATGATCGACCATTCCGGACAACGCGTGCGGATCGAGACCTCGCGCGGCAGCCTCACGGCGAGCAAGGTGATCGTCACGGTCCCGACCAATTTGATCGCGGACGAAATCATTCGGTTTCATCCCGCATTGCCGGCAAAGCTCGACGCCGCGCGTGGCCTGCCGCTCGGGCTCGCCGACAAGGTGATGCTGGCGCTTGACGAGCCGCAGCTGCTTCCCGGCGACGGCAGCCTGCGCGGCGCCACCATGCGCACCGACATGGGCACCTATCACCTGCGGCCGTTCGGCCAGCCCTGCATCGAAGGTTTTTTCGGCGGCCGCTTCGCGCAAGCGCTGGAGGATGCCGGCGACGGCGCGCTGGCGGCGCAGAGCATCGAGGAGATCGCGGGCTTCCTCGGCAACGACTACCGCCGCAAACTGAAGCCGCTGGCGGAATCGCGCTGGGCCCACGACCCGTTCGCGCGCGGCTCCTATTCACACGCGCTGCCCGGCCACGCCGGCGCCCGCGCGGTGCTGGCGGCGCCGGTCGACGGCCGGCTGTTCTTTGCGGGAGAAGCAACCTCGCCGCATTTTTTCTCGACGGCGCATGGCGCAAGGGACAGCGGCGAGCGGGCGGCGAAGGAGGCACTTGCGAAAACCTAGCCGTCATTGCGAGGAGCGAAGCGACGAAGCAATCCATTCTTTCTTTCCGTTGCACGGATGGATTGCTTCGCTACGCTCGCAATGACGATGGATGAGGCTGCGTGCCCTACTCGATCACCCTCGCCCGCATCTGCGGATCCGGCACGAAGCACGCCTCATACTTGCCGAAAATCCAGTAGCGATTGCGCGCGACGAGACCGTACACCGCGTCGCGCAGCGGCTTCGGCAGCGCGCCCAACACGCGTACCCAGTGCCATCCCGGCAGATTCGACAGAACCGTCAGCGCGGCGTCGGATTTGAAGTGAACCTCACCGCCATGGACTACCGCGTTGGTGTCGGGATCATCCGGGTTGATTCCAAAGGCCTGCGCCAGACGGGTGCCGTAACCGGACTGGATCGCGGTGAAGCGGAACCGCTTTT
>NZ_JAUYQU010000049.1 GCF_030697065.1 Bradyrhizobium sp. | reverse complement strand
GAATCCGAATTGCTCCGGATCGAGCTGCAGCTCCGCCTTGATCGGCACGCCGGCGAGGTTGACCACGATCTTGTCGGCGAAATTGATCAACATGAACAGGAACAGGAGAAACGTGATCTTCCAGGCACCTTTGAGCGTCGGTTGCGTGGTCATGGGGTCTCCCGAGTCCTGGTAACCTGCCTGTTGGTCGGCCTCGCCGGATGCTACAAGCGGGGCAAGCGGCAACGCAACCGGGCATTTTTGGCCGGATTATCGGGCGTAGCGCCCGACAACGCCTTCGCGGTCACGGCGCCGCCACGATTGAGACCGTGATCTC
The DNA here is from genome assembly GCF_030697065.1 of Bradyrhizobium sp. Lineage (GTDB taxonomy): Bacteria > Pseudomonadota > Alphaproteobacteria > Rhizobiales > Xanthobacteraceae > Bradyrhizobium. Next base: position 6,438 of record NZ_JAUYQU010000049.1, on the reverse strand, counting down.
CCGTCCGAGCTTGGTATAATGGCCCGCAACCCCGAAGGGGTTTTCGGAAGAGGCAGCGCATCCGCTTGGCATGGCAACCGGCAACCCCATCGTGCTGAGCGTCAGGAACCTGACCAAGTCCTATCGTTCGGCCGGCGAGCAGGTCGCGGTGCTGCGCGGCGTGAACCTCGACATCGCCGCGGGCGAGCGCGTCGCACTCACCGGGGAATCCGGCAGCGGCAAGAGCACGCTGCTGCATCTGATCGCCGGGCTGGATGCGGCCGATGGCGGCGAGATCAAGCTTGCCGATGTGGCCGTCGCCGGGCTCAGCGATGCCGGCCGGGCGGAATTGCGCCGCGACCGGCTCGGCCTGGTGTTCCAGCAGTTCAATCTGATCCCGAGCCTGACCGTGGCAGACAATCTGGCATTCCAGTCCCGCATTGCCGGCCGTCACGACGCCGGCTGGCACGCCGAACTGGTGGAGCGTCTCGGGCTCGGCACGCTGTTGAAGCGCTATCCCGAACAGCTATCCGGCGGCCAGCAGCAGCGAGTGGCGATCGGTCGCGCGCTGGCGCCGAAACCGCTGCTGCTGCTCGCCGACGAGCCGACCGGCAATCTCGACGAGGCGACCGCCGACGAGGTGCTGGCGCTGACCCGCGATCTGGTGGCGCGCACCGGCTGCGGCTTCCTGATGGTGACGCACAGCGAGCGGCTCGCCGCCACGCTCGACCGCCGGATCCATCTCCATGCGGGATCGATCGCATGAAACGCGCGCTGTGGATTCTCGCGGTTCTGCTCAGCCACTGGCGGCGGCACCCGATGCAGCTCGCGACCCTGCTGATCGGCCTGATCTCCGCGACCGCGCTGTGGAGCGGCGTGCAGGCGCTGAACGCGCAGGCGCGCATCAGCTACGACCGCGCGGCCGCGACCTTCGGTGGCGCCCGCACCGCCATGCTGGTCGGCCGCGACGATGCGAACTTTCCGCAGGCGCTGTTCGTCGAACTGCGCCGCGCCGGCTGGAACGTATCGCCGGTGCTCGAGGGCCGCATCCAGATCGGCGGACGCGCGTTCCGGCTGATGGGCATCGAGCCGGTCACGATGCCGGGCGAGGTCGGCGACGCGCCGACGGTCGGTCGATCAGGCCTGCAATCCTTCGTCACGCCGCCCGGCGAAATGCTAGTGGCGCACGAAGTGCTGGCCGATCTCAATCTGCCGGAAGGCGCGCGGCCGATGAGCAGCGGCGGCACCTTGCTGCCGCCGCTGCGTGCGCAGCCGCAACTGGCGCCCGGGGTGCTGGTGGTCGATATCGGCATCGCCCAGCAACTGCTCAACATGCCGGACCAGGTCTCGCGGCTCCTGATCGGCAAGACAAAGGCCCCGCGCGCGGCGCTGGAAGCCGTCGCCGGCGACAGGCTGCGCCTGGTCGAGCCGGATGCGGAGAGCGATCTCGAGCGGCTCACCGACAGCTTTCACCTCAACCTGACGGCGTTCGGCCTGCTTTCCTTCGTGGTCGGATTGTTCATCGTCAATTCGGCGATCGGATTGGCCTTCGAGCAGCGGCGGCCGATGCTGCGCACCCTGCGCGCCTGCGGGGTGTCGGCGCGGATGCTGAACGTCGTGCTGGTGATCGAGCTGGTGGCGCTGGCGCTGGTCGCGGGAATGATCGGCCTGGTCTGCGGCTACGCCATCGCCGCCTTCCTGCTGCCCGATGTCGCGGCGTCGCTGCGCGGACTCTACGGCGCGCAGATCCCCGGGCAGTTGACGCTGCGGAGCGAATGGTGGATCGCCGGTCTCGCTATCAGTGTGCTTGGCGCGCTGGCGGCAGCCGCCGCCAGCCTGTTGAAGGCCGCCCGCCTTCCGGTGCTGGTGGCGGCACAGCCGCAGGCCTGGCAACAGGCGCAGCAGCGCTGGCTGGTATTGCAGAGCGCGGTCGCGCTCGCGGTGTTCGTCGCCGCCGGCGTGCTGCTGTGGTATGGCGACTCGGTGCTGTGGGTTTTTGCCGTGCTCGCCGCCCTGCTGCTGGCCGCAGCCCTTCTGCTGCCGGCGATCCTGGAACGGGTGCTGTCGCTCGGCCAGCATACCGCGCGCCGCCCGCTGGCGGTCTGGTTCTGGGCCGACAGCCGCCAGCAACTCTCCGGGCTGTCGCTGGCGCTGATGGCGCTGCTGCTCGCGCTCGCGGTCAATGTCGGGGTCGGCACCATGGTCGAAAGCTTCAGCCGGACCTTTGTCGGCTGGCTCGACGGACGATTGGCGGCGGATGTCTATGTCAGCGCCAAAGACGACGCGCAGGCGATGCAGATCAAGGCCTGGCTGCGCGGGCGTCCCGAAATCGAGGCAGTCCTGCCCGGCGGCCGCGCCGACGCGCAGTTTCGCGGCGCCCCGATCGAGGTTTTGGGCCTGCCCGATCACGCCACCTACAGCGAACACTGGCCCCTGCTGGAATCCACCGGCAACGCCTGGGTTCGGCTGCGGCCGGGCGATGCCACGCTCGTCAGCGAACAACTGGCCCGGCGCCTGAAGCTCGAGGTCGGCGACCGCATCGAGGTGCCGGCGCCCGGCGGCAACTGGCCGCTTGAAATCGTCGGCATCTATGCCGATTACGGCAACCCGAAGGGCCAGATCGCCGTCAACTACGCCGCGCTGACCCGGCGCTTTCCCGGCATCCCCGCCACCCGCTTTGGTCTGCGGGTCGCGCCATCGGAGATTCCGGCGCTGCTATCGGCCATGCAAGAAAAATTCGGCCTCGGCGACCGCAGCCTGGCGGATCAGGCCACCATGAAGGCGGAGTCGAAACGGATCTTCAACCGGACCTTTGCGGTGACCGCGGCGCTCAACACTTTTACGCTCGGAGTGGCCGGCATTGCGCTGCTGACCAGCCTTTTGACCCTGAGCAATTCCCGGTTGCCGCAGCTGGCGCCGCTGTGGGCGATCGGAATCACGCGGCGGCGGCTGGCCGCGATCGAGCTGGTCAAGACGCTGTCGGTGGCGCTGATCACGGCGCTGCTGGCGCTGCCGCTCGGCCTGCTGGTGGCGTGGTGCCTGATCGCGGTGGTGAACGTCAAGGCGTTCGGCTGGCGGCTGCCGTTTCACGTGTTCCCGCTGCAACTGCTCGAGCTGCTTGGCGTCGCGATGGCGGCATCGCTGCTCGCCGCATTGCTCCCGGTGATGAAACTGGCGCGGATGCAGCCGGCCAGCCTGATCAAGATTTTCGCCGATGAACGCTAGCAGTAAAATCTCGCGCCGCGCCTTCGCTGGGGGGCTTGCCCTGCTCGGGCTGGATCGCGGGGTCGCACGCGCGCAGGGTTTTGCCGGGCTCGGCGAGAACGCGGAGGGGTTCGCGGCCGTGGTGCCCGGCAGGACCTTTGCGTTCCCAGCCGATCACGGCCCGCATCCGGAATTCCGCATCGAGTGGTGGTATGTGACGGCGATACTGAAAGATCGCGCCGGTGCGTCCTATGGCGCGCAGTGGACGCTGTTTCGCCAGGCGACGCGGCCCGGCGCGCAGCAGCCGGGCTGGGCCAACCAGCAAATCTGGATGGGCCATGCCGCCGTGACATCGGCAGATACGCATCGCTATGGCGAAACCTTTGCCCGCGGCGGCGTCGGCCAGGCCGGCGTCGAAACAAAACCGTTTCACGCCTGGATCGATTCCTGGCAGATGCGCGGGCGCGAGGGCATGCGCGACGCCATGCTGGCCCCGCTCGACCTCACGGCGTCGGGCACCGATTTCGCTTTCGCGCTGCGGCTCGACGCCGACCGGCCGGTTGTGCTGCAGGGTGACGCGGGCTACAGCCGGAAATCGGAGCGCGGACAGGCCTCGTATTATTACAGCCAGCCGTTTTTCAAGGCTGGCGGAAGCATTACCATCGGCGACAAGCTAATCGAGGTCACCGGCCTGGCCTGGATGGACCGGGAGTGGAGCAGCCAGCCGCTAGGCCCGGACCAGACCGGATGGGACTGGTTCTCGCTGCATCTGAACTCCGGCGAAAAGCTGATGCTGTACCGGCTGCGGCAGCAGGACGGCCGCAACGATCTCATGGGCAACTGGATCGCAGCCGACGGCCGTTCCGTCGAAATTGCTTCCGCCGACAACAGCATCACGCCGACCGGGATGACCGACGTCGCCGGCCGCCAGGTCCCGACCGCCTGGCGCATCGCGATTCCCTCCCGCGGCCTTGCGATCGACACCACGCCGCTCAATGCCGCAAGCTGGATGGGTACCAGCTTTCCCTATTGGGAGGGCCCGATCGGCTTTGCCGGCAGCCATGCCGGATTTGGATATCTTGAAATGACGGGGTATTCGGCCGCTTGCGTCATTCCGTGATGCGCGAAGCGCGGACCCGGAAGCTCGAGATTCCGGGTTCGATGCTTCGCATCGCCCCGGAATGACGTTCGCAATTGAGAGGAATCCCCGCGATGTACCACCTCACCGCGCTCGTCACCTGCCTCGCCCTCGCATTCTATTTCTACCTGAGCATCGAGGTGTCGAAGGCCCGCGCCAGATTCGGCGTCAAGTTGCCGGCCATTTCGGGCCATCCCGATTTCGAGCGGGTATTTCGCGTGCATATGAACACGCTGGAATGGATGCCGATCTTCCTGCCCTCGCTCTGGCTGTTTGCGATCTACGTCAGCGATCCCTACGCCGCCATGCTCGGCCTCGTCTGGATCGGCGGGCGCGCGCTCTATCTGACGGGTTATTCGCAGGCCGCCGAAAAGCGCGGCCGGGGATTCGCCGTGCAGTTCGTCGCCGCCGCGATCCTGTGGGCCGGCGCGCTGGGCACGATCGTGTGGCGGCTCGTGCAGGGGTGAAGACGGCGCTGTCCCTCATCGCGAGGAGCATTTGCAACGAAGCCGGACAGACTTGCGCTACTTCGTCAGCGGGCAGCCTGAGTCTTTCGCCGAGGGAAACGACTTGTCGCCCGGCACCACGGCGAGCTGCTTGTAGTAGTCCCAGGGCTTCTTCGACTCCGACGGCTTCTTGACCTCGAACAGATAGAGGTCGTGCACCATGCGGCCATTTTCCAGCACCTTGCCGCCCTGCGCGAACTGGTCGTCGACCGGAAGCTCCTTCAGCTTCTTCGCGACGGCTTCGGTGTCCTTGGTGCCGGCGGCCTTGACCGCCTTGATATAGGCCAGCGTCGCCGAATAGGTGCCGGCCTGGATCATGTTCGGCATCCGGCCGGTGCGCTTGAAGAAGCGCTCGGCGAACTCGCGGCTTCTGTCGTCGCGATCCCAGTAATAGCCCTCGGTCAGCACCAGCCCCTGAGCCGCCTCCAGGCCGAGGCCGTGCACCTCGGCCAGCGTCAGCAACAATCCGGCCAGCTTCTGGCCGCTCCTGACGATGCCGAATTCGGCCGCCTGCTTGATCGAGTTGGTGGTGTCGAGGCCGGCATTGGCGAGCCCGATGATTTTCGCTTTCGAGCTTTGCGCCTGCAGCAGGAACGAGGAGAAGTCCGAGGAATTCAGGGGAATCCGGACCGCGCCCAATACCTTGCCGCCCTTGGCCCTGACGAAGTCGCCGGTATCCTTTTCCAGCGCGTAGCCAAAGGCGTAGTCGGCCGTCATGAAGAACCAGGTATCGCCGCCCGCATCCACCAGCGAACCGCCGGTGCCATAGGCCAGCGCATGGGTGTCGTAGGCCCAGTGAAAGCCCCAGGGATGGCAGGCGTCGCCGGTCAGGCGCGAGGTCGCGGCCCCCACCACGATGTCGATCTTCTTCATCTGCTTCGACAGATCGTGCACCGCGAGTGCGACCGATGATGTCGTCAGTTCGGTGATCATGTCCACGTTTTCGACTTCATACCAGCGCCGCGCGATGTTGACGCCGAGATCGGCCTTGTTCTGATGGTCGGCGGAGATGATCTCGATCTTGTGGCCGAGCACGCTGCCGCCGAAATCCTCGACCGCCATCCTGGCCGCCTCGAACGACCATTTGCCGCCGTAATCGGCATAGACGCCGGATTGATCGTTCAGGATGCCGATCTTGACGCCTTGCGCCGACGCCGGAGCCATCAGCAGCAGGCTGCCTGTCGCGAGGGCAGCGAACAACGATCGCAATCTCATTTTTGTCTCCCCGTTTTTCCGGCAGGATATTTCATAACCCCGCGGCTGCCCATCCGTTTCGAGCAGGCCAAAGTTTCGCGGGCCTCGACGCGAGGGATCGATGAACTCTGCTTTAGCCGGCAGGTTCGGTGCGCTTGAGCTGCCTGCCGTCGGCCAGATTACGGACGATCATGTAGAAGATCGGCGTGAAGGTTAGTCCGAACACCGTCACGCCGATCATGCCGAAGGCGCGACCTGATGGACGAGGCCACAGCCTGCGGCAAGGCGGTATCGATCCATGTCGAGAAATTCAATCCGGCGATCCGGCTGTACCGGCGGCTCGGATTCGAGACGGTGGAGGACAAGGGCGTCTACGATCTGATGCGCTGGTCCGCCACACTGGACCGAGCGCATACC
>NZ_JAUYQU010000281.1 GCF_030697065.1 Bradyrhizobium sp. | reverse complement strand
AACCTGATCGCCGACCGCACCGACCCCGTGCTGTTCGCGCTGTCGTATGATTACGTCGGCGACCTCTCGGAGACGGTGGCGCTGATGTGGCCGAAGGCTTCCCCCCTCCCCCCGCGCGCTCTTGCGCGTGGTGGGGAGGGGTCGGGGGTGGGCGGTGTTTCCGCAAGCTCACTGCCAGAAGAACGCGCTGATAGACCCCCCACCCCCGACCCCTCCCCACCACTCGCTGCGCTCGCGGGAGGAGGGGGGAAAACACCCGCGCTCGCGGAGGGAGGGGAGAAGATTGCACCTGGCCACAACAACCCGCCTCCTCCCACCCTTGCCGAGGTCGTCACCACGCTGCGCACGCTCGGCAAGACAGAACTGCCGAAACAGCTGTCGCGCTGGCTCGACGAGCTGGACGAGACCGGCCGCTGGGCGCTGTTGAAACTCGTCACCGGCGCGATGCGGATCGGGATTTCGGCGCGGCTCGCCAAGACCGCCGCGGCGGCGCTCGGCGACAAGGATCCGCACGACGTCGAACTGATGTGGCCGGGCCTCGAACCGCCCTATCTCGATCTGTTCGCGTGGCTGGAAGGCCGCGCCGAAGCGCCAGAAAATCTCGACCCCACGCCGTTCCGCCCCGTGATGCTGGCGCATGCGATCGAGGACGCGGACTTCGTCAATCTGGACGCCGCCGATTTCATCGCGGAATGGAAATGGGACGGCATCCGGGTGCAGGCGGTGAGCGGCCACGACGCGGATGGCCGGATCCAGGCGCGGCTGTATTCGCGCAGCGGCGAGGACATTACCAAAAGCTTTCCCGATCTGCTGCCGTCGCTGCATCTGTCCGGCGCCATCGACGGCGAGTTGCTGGTGCTGCGCGAGGGCCGGGTGCAGACCTTCAACGTGCTGCAGCAGCGCCTGAACCGGAAAGCGGTGTCGCCGAAGCTGACAAAGGAGTTTCCGATCCATCTGCGCGCCTATGATCTGCTCGGCGAAGGCGGCGACGATCTGCGCATGCTGCCGTTCGTCGAACGAAGGCAGCGGCTGGAGGCCTTCATCGCCAGACTCGGCGATGGCAAGGTCGACTTGTCGCCGGTGATTGAATTCGACGGCTGGGACGCTCTCACCGCCGCCCGCGCCGATCCCGCCGGCGCCGGGGCCGGCGAAGATTCCGAGGCGGTCGAGGGCGTGATGCTGAAACGCCGCGACGCGCTTTATCTGCCCGGCCGGCCGAAGGGGCAGTGGTGGAAATGGAAGCGCGATCCGCATCTGATCGACGCCGTGCTGATGTATGCGCAGCGCGGCCACGGCAAGCGCTCGTCCTATTATTCGGACTATACTTTCGGGGTCTGGACCTCCGGCGACGACGGCGAGCAACTGGTGCCGGTCGGCAAGGCCTATTTCGGTTTCACCGACGAGGAGCTGTTGCAGATCGACCGTTTCGTCCGGCGCAACACCACGGAGAAATTCGGGCCCGTGCGGCATGTGGTGCACGCGCCCGATCAGGGGCTGGTGCTGGAAGTCGCGTTCGAGGGCCTGGCGCGCTCGCCGCGGCACAAATCCGGCGTGGCGATGCGGTTTCCCCGCATCAACCGGCTGCGCTGGGACAAGCCGCCGCACGAGGCGGACCGGCTGGAAACCCTGGAGCGGATGCTGAAATCCGAAGCGCCTGGCGAACGGCAGAGCAACTAGGCCTGTTCCTGGAGCGCCAAATCCTGGATTCCGCATCCGACTGGATGCAGCACATGGGCAGAAACGGGCTGCCTTGCGCAAGCTGCCTGGGAAGTCCATGGGTGACACCAACCTGGAATCGCGGCGCAGCGGTGGACGCATGGCTCTGTTCGATCTCGGCAGGCGCCTCGCGTCCGGGACGTATAGCCTGTCGGAACGAGGCCCTGACCGATCGATGGCCTGGAGAAGAACATGGTTGGAATTCTCGGCATCCTCATCGCTCTGGGGCTCCTGATCTATCTTTCATACCGCGGCTTCTCGGTGCTGCTGCTCGCTCCACTCATGGCGCTGGTGGCGGTCCTGCTCGGCGGCGCGCCGCTACTGGCCTCCTATACCCAGATCTTCATGCCGGCGATGGGGTCCTTCATCGTCCAGTTCTTTCCCTTGTTTCTGCTCGGCGCGCTGTTCGACAAGCTGATGGAGGACACCGGCTCCGCCCGCGCCCTGGCCGAAGCCATTGTCGCGCGTCTCGGCGAGGTGAATACGATCCCGGCCATCGTGCTGGCCTGTGCCGTTCTCACCTATGGCGGAGTGTCCTTGTTCGTCGTGGCTTTCGCGGTCTATCCGATCGCCGCGGCGATGTTCGAGCGTGCGCGGTTGCCGCGCACCTTGATCCCGGCTTCCATCGCGCTCGGCGCCTTCACCTTCACGATGACTGCGCTGCCGGGAACACCCGCCATTCAGAATGCCATACCGATGCCCTACTTCGGCACGACCGCGTTCGCGGCTCCTGGCATTGGCATCATTGCAGGCGCCATCATGCTGGGTCTCGGGCTCTTGTGGATCATGCGCCGTGCCACGTCCTGGAGTGGAGCGGTGCCCGCATGCGCCGAAATTCGCAGTCGCCCGCCGAAGGAGTTGCGCGAACTCGCCCAGGGCGAAGGCTTCGACCTCACCGGGCTCGGTGAACAGCGCTCCGGCGAACTGCCGCCTGTCTGGATCGCGGCGCTGCCGATCGTCCTGGTCGTCGTTCTCAATTTCCTGCTCGCGACGATCCTGCTGCCGATGCTCGACACCGGCTATCTGGCGGAGAAGCGCTACGGCGGCGTCAGCTTCGGCGCCGTCCGGGGTGTTTGGGCCATCCTGCTTGCCCTGGCCATCTCCGTCAGTGTCATGGCCGTTCTCAACCGCGGCCGTTTGCCGAACCTTAAGCAGACGCTCGGCGATGGCGCCAATGCCGCGACGGGTCCTGCCTTCAACACCGCCTCTCTGGTGGGCTTCGGCGCCGTGATCGCCTCGCTGTCGGCCTTCGACATCGTTCGCGACGCGGTACTTGGGATTGCGCCGGGCAATCCGCTGATCTCGCTGGCGGTAGCCGTCAATATCCTCGCGGGTATCACCGGATCGGCGTCAGGCGGCATGAGCATCGCACTGCAGACACTCGGCGCCACTTATCTCGAACTCGGCCGGGCGGCCGGGATCCATCCGGATCTCCTTCACAGGGTCACCGCGATCGCCACCGGAGGTCTCGATGCTCTCCCCCATAACGGTGCCGTGATTACGCTGCTGTCGGTGTGCAACATGACGCATCGGGAGGCCTACAAGGACATCTTCGTCGTGGCGTGCGCGGTTCCCCTGGTGGCACTCCTTGCGATCCTCATCCTCGCCAATGTGACAGGATCATTCTGACCGCAACACCGCCAAGCGCTGCGCTCGTCGATAAACGCACTCCGCGAAGTGTGGTTCTTGATGCAAGTCAATGCGTTTGCGGCGGATGCCCCCGATCATTCCAACCTGCGTTGGTTCGCTTTGGCAGAAGTCTGCTGTCGAAAACCGCAAGGCCATGACAAGGAGGACGCGATGCCCACACGAACTGACGAGGTAATCTGGTTCGAGCAGCTGGGGCGCGCCGATGTCGCGCTGGTCGGCGGGAAGAATGCGTCGCTCGGCGAGATGGTGAGCCATCTCGGCGAACGGGGCGTCGCGGTTCCGCCGGGTTTTGCGACCCACGCCCGGGCCTTTTGGCGCTTCATCGATTCCAACCAGCTGAGAGAATTCATCGCAACCACGCTAGACGACCTGCAGGCGGGCCGGACTACGCTGCCCGAAGCCGGACAGTCGATCCGGCGCGCCATCCTTCGCGGCGAATGGCCAAAGGACACGGCCGCCGCCATCGGCGGCGCCTACAGGGAACTTTGCCGGCGTGTCGCCAGGCCGGATGCCGATGTCGCCGTGCGGTCGAGCGCGACGGCCGAAGACCTTCCGGACGCCAGTTTTGCCGGACAGCAGGAGACGTTCCTCAACGTTCGCGGCGAAGCGGCATTGCTCGACGCCTGCCAGCGTTGCTTTGCGTCGCTCTTCACCGACCGCGCCATCAGTTACCGGCAGACCAAAGGCTTCGATCACCTGAAGGTCGCGCTTTCGGTCGGCGTTCAGACCATGGTGCGCTCGGACGTCGGCAGCGCCGGGGTCATGTTCACGATCGACACCGAGACCGGTTTCGACAAGATCGTGGTGATCGATGCCGCCTGGGGACTGGGGGAGACCGTGGTCCAGGGCACGGTCGATCCCGATGAGTATCAGGTATTCAAGCCGCTGCTGTCGCAGCATTCCCTGACGCCGATCGTCGAGAAGCGGCTGGGCGGCAAGGCACAGAAGATGATCTATGCCCGGGAAGGCGATCGGCCCACCCGTACGGTGCCGACCTCCAGGGCGGAACGTGCCGCATTCGTCCTGACGGACCAGGATATCCTCACACTCGGCCGCTGGGGCTGTGTGATCGAGGACCATTACGGCTGCCCGATGGACGTCGAATGGGCCAAGGACGGCGAGAGCGGCGCGCTGTTCATCGTGCAGGCGCGGCCCGAGACAGTGCAATCGCGCAAGGAGGTGGGCGAGTACAGATCCTATCGAATCAAATCGAAGGGTCGGACGCTTGTCACTGGCCTGAGCATCGGCGAAGCGATCGTGACCGGGTCTGTCTGCCTGATTGAGAGCGCCCGCGACATCGATCGCTTCGTCGATGGCGCCATCCTGGTGACGCAGAATACCGACCCCGATTGGGTGCCGATCATGAAGCGGGCTGCGGCGATCGTTACCGATCGCGGCGGACGCACCTCGCACGCCGCTATCGTCAGCCGCGAACTCGGCCTGCCGGCCATTGTGGGTACCGGCGATGCGACGCAAGTCTTGTCCGACGGGCAGGAGGTCACGGCATCCTGCGCCGAGGGAGATCAGGGCTTCGTCTACGAAGGTCTCGCCGAATACGAGGTCGAGAAGCTTGACTTCAGCAACCTGCCTCCGACCCGCACCCAGATCATGCTCAACCTCGGCAACCCCGCAGCGGCGTTCCGATGGTGGCGAATTGCCGCGGACGGTGTCGGGCTTGCCCGCATGGAGTTCGTCATCAGCAAC
>NZ_JAUYQU010000180.1 GCF_030697065.1 Bradyrhizobium sp. | reverse complement strand
TTCCGGGTTCGATGCTTCGCATCGCCCCGGAATGACGAAACACAAAGGGCCGGATCGATCATCCGGCCCTTTTTGTCTTGCGAGACGATCAGTATCGCGAAGGCCTGAACGCCGCAGCGTCGGTGAAGGGCTCCTCGCCGTTCATCAACTCCGCCAGCATGCGACCGGTCGTGGGCCCGAGCGTGTGGCCGTGATGGCCGTGCCCGAAATGCATCCACAAACCCTTGTGCTTCTGCGCCGGTCCCACGACCGGCAGCATGTCGGGCATGCAGGGGCGAACGCCGCTCCAGGGTTCAGCCTCGACCGCAGTGCCGAGGTCGACAAGCCGCCGCGCCGCCTGCTCGGCGCGATCGAGTTGGCGCGACTGCGGCAACCTTTCTGGTCCCATCAATTCGGCGCCGGACGTAATCCGCAATCCCTTCGCCATCGGCGCCATGGCGTAGGCGAACGCAGGATCGTGCAGCGGCAGATTGAGCCGACCGCCGCCGCTGAAATGCCGGTGGTAGCCACGCTTGCGAAGCATCGGAAAACGATAGTCGAATTTTTTCAGGAGATCGGGAGACCATGGACCCAGCGACACCACGGCCGCCTCGGCAGCGATCGGGCCATCATTCGATTGAACCGTCCAGCCGGCAGCCGTCGGCGCCAACGTGGCTGCATCGCCGTTGACGAAGGTGCCGCCGTTGCGTGTGAACAGGTCGGCATAGGCAGAGACGAGCCCGCCTGGGTCCGAGACCGTCCAGGGGTCGCGCCAGTGAACAGCCCCCGCCCCGGTCTCGTTGAGCTCGGGCTCGGCCGCGGCAAGCTGTGCCGGGCTGATGATTTCCGATCGCACGCCGAATTCGGCCGCCAGCGTCTCGGCGACCGCCGCCACTTCATCCAGTGCTGCCTGGGTACGCCGCAGGGAATGATAGCCGCTTCGCTGCACCAGATTATCAGCGCCGGCTTCCCGGATCAGCACGTCATGCTCGCTCGTCGCCTTTGCGATGAGCCGCGCGTAAGCATGCGAAATGCGGTCGTGCCGATCCGGCGCGGAATGCCACCAGTACCGCAGCAAGGGACCAAGATGCCGCGGCAGCCAACTGACGCCGTAATGGACATCGTTGGCGCGCCCTGTCGCGATCGCCGCCAGCGCCGCAAGATCACGCGGCATCGGATAGGGCCGCACGGCTTCGCTCTGGATGAAGCCGGCATTGCCGTAGCTCGTCTCGCGGCCGGGCGGCTTGCGATCGACCAGCACGACAGACCAGCCGCGGCGCTGCAACTGCAGCGCGGTGGAGACCCCGACCATTCCGGCGCCGAGAACGATAACGCTTCGCATCGGATGTCCCCGAGTTCCTGCTCGCTGCGCTCCCTCTCCCGCGCTTGCGGGGGAGGGTTGGGGGGGGGGCTCTCTCCGCGGCACCGGTGCGGGGGGATAGAAATTTCCCCACCCGCCGCACGGAGTTTATCATCGGGCGGCGCTTGGCGCCGACCCGTTGGCGCGTCGACCTCCCCCGCATCCGCCTTCGCCCGAAGGCGGGCTTCGGCGGACAAGCGCGGGAGAGTGAGAGACCTTACGCCGCCTTCTCCGCCAGTTTCTTCGGCGGGAAGCGGCCGTAGAAAGTCTCGCCCTTGGCGGCCATCTCGACCAGCAGTTTCGGCGGCGTGAAGCGCGAGCCGTATTTGGCCTCGAGCTTGTGGCACAGTTCGACGAACTTCTTCGTGCCCATGAAGTCGATATAGGACAGCGTGCCGCCGGTGAACGGCGCGAAGCCGAAGCCCAGGATCGAGCCGACATCGGCCTCGCGCATGTCGGTGATGACGTGGTCCTCCACGGTGCGCGCGGCTTCCACCGCCTGCACCACCAGGAAACGCTGCTTCATCTCCTCGATGTCGAGGGTGTCAGGATCGAGATGCTTCGACTGCAGCCCGGCGAGCTCGGTCCAGAGACTCTTCTGGCCCTTGCCCTTTTCGGGATAGTCGTAAAATCCCTTGCCGTTCTTGCGGCCGAAACGACCCTGCTTCTCGACCATTTCGACCAACAGCTTCTTCTGGCTCTGGTCGATGGCGTTGGCGCCGAGATCGGCCTCGGTCGCCTTCATGATCTTGAGCACGAGATCGAGCGCCACCTCGTCCGACAGCGACAGCGGCCCGACCGGCATGCCCGCCATCTTTGCGGTATTCTCGATCATCGCCGGCGGCACGCCTTCCATCAGCATTTCCAGGCCCTCGGCGGTGAAGCGCAGCACGCAGCGGTTGGCGAAGAAGCCCCTGGAGTCATTGACCACGATCGGGGTCTTGCCGATCACCCGCACGTAATCCAGCGCGGTGGCAAGTGCTGTGTCATTGGTGTTCTTGCCGACGATGATTTCCACCAGCATCATCTTCTCGACCGGCGAGAAGAAGTGAATGCCTATGAACTTGCCCTGGTCCTTGAACTCCTCCGCCAGCGAGTTGATCGGCAGCGTCGAGGTGTTGGAGGCGAAGATCGCGTCGGGCTTCAGCAGCGGCTGCGCCCTGGCATAGGTCTCCGCCTTGACCTTGCGATCCTCGAACACCGCCTCGATGATGAGGTCGCAATCCTTCAACACATTGTAATCGGCTGTCGCGCTGATGCGGCCGAGAATCGTCTCGCGGTCGCTTTCCTTGGCGCGGCCCTTCTTGATCAGGTCGTCGATGACAGCCCTGGCGTGGCCCTTGCCCTTGTCGGCGCTTTCCTGGTCGCGGTCGATCAGCACCACGTCGATGCCGGCGCGGGCCGAGACGTAGCCGACGCTGGCGCCCATGAAGCCGGCGCCGATCACGGCGAGCTTCTTCACCTTGGTGGGCGGCACGTTCTGCGGACGCCGCGCGCCCTTGTTCAACTCCTGCATCGACAGGAACAGGCTGCGGATCATCGCCGCCGCTTCCTTGGAGCGCAGGATCTTGGTGAAGTAGCGCGACTCGACCCGAAGTGCTGCGTCGATCGGCAACTGCAGGCCTTCATAGACGCAGCTCATGATGGCGCGCGCCGCCGGATAATTGTCGTAGGTCTCGCGCCGGAAGATCGCATTGCCGGCCGGGAACATCATCATGCCGTTCTTGGAGAACACCGGGCCGCCGGGAAGCTTGAAACCCTTCTCGTCCCAGGGAGCGACGGCCTTGCCGCCGCCCTTGATCCAGTCCTTTGCCGCCTTGATGAGATCGGCCGCCGGCACGATCGCATGGATCAGGTTCAGCGCCTTGGCCTTGTCGAGATTGATCGCCTCGCCCTTCAGGAGCAATTGCATGGCGTCCTGCGGCGAGACGATGCGCGGGACCCGCTGGGTGCCGCCGGCGCCGGGAAACAGGCCGACCTTGATTTCCGGGAGCCCGAGACGGGTCTTGGGATTTTCCGCCGCGACGCGGTAGTGGCACGACAGCGTCAGTTCAAAACCACCGCCGAGCGCCAGCCCGTTGATCGCGGCGGCCCATGGCTTGCCGGAGGTCTCGATGTTGCGAAACACCTGCGAGAAGCGGCGGCTCTGGTCGAACAGCACCTGATTGGCCGCGACCTCGCCCTTGGCCTTCAGCATCTCGGCATATTGGTGGCTCATGCCCTCCAGCATCGACAGATCGGCGCCGGCGCACAGCGCCTCCTTGCCCGAGGTGATGACGACGCCCTTCACGGCGGCATCCGCGGAGGTCTGCTTGACAATTTCCTCGAGCTCGGTGACCGAGGTTTCGTCGAGCACGTTCATGGAGCGGCCAGGGGTGTCCCAGGTGACCAGCACGATGCCGTCAGCGTCGGGTTCCAGCTTGAAGTTCTTGAAGGCCATGGGCTTGTTCCTCTGTCCGGTTCATTCAATTGTCGATTAAGGAGCGGTCAATCGTTGCGTGCCTAGGTTGCGCTCGGGTCATTCAATTAAGGATGTTGCCATGGGCAATGTGTGTGTCGGATGCCGCGAAGACGTCGCGCTTCCGTTCGAGTTCAGGATGGCGTTCCAGCCGATCGTCGATGTCGCCAGCCATCGCGTCTGGGGCTACGAAGCGTTGGTGCGTGGCGTCAACGGCGAGTCCGCCTGGTCCGTTCTGAGCCAGGTATCCGACGAGATCCGCTACCGGTTCGACCAGGCGGCGCGGGTGATGGCGATCGAGACCGCAGGACGGCTTTACGAAGGACAGGACCTTCGCCTCTCGATCAATTTCATGCCGAACGCCGTCTACGAGCCGAATGCCTGTATCCAGAAATCGCTCGCCGCAGCGAAGCGCGCCGGGTTTCCGCACCGGAACCTGATGTTCGAGTTCACCGAAAACGAGAAGATGGAAGATCCCGCCCACGTGCAGCGGATCGTCGAGGCCTACCGCAAACTGGGATTCTGGACCGCGCTGGACGACTTCGGCGCCGGCTATGCCGGCCTCGGATTGTTGTCGCGGCTGCAGCCTGACCTGATCAAGATCGACATGGAATTGCTGCGCGATATTCATCTCAGCCGCGCCAGGCAGGTCATCGTCGCCGGCATCGTCGGCATCGCCCGCGCGCTCGACATTCACGTACTGGCCGAGGGCGTCGAAAACGACAACGAACTCACCGTTCTGCGCGCGGCCGGTATTTCGTTGTTCCAGGGTTACCATTTTGCCAAGCCCGCCTTGATGGCGCTTCCGGATGTTCCGCTGCTCATGAGCCCGGTCGCGGTGAACGCGGCGCGGGCTTAAATCAGTCAAACCGTAGGGTGGGCAAAGGCGTCTTCGCCGTGCCCACCATTTGTTCTTCGCGCATGTGATGGTGGGCACGGCGCGAAGGGCGCCTTTGCCCACCCTACGGTCTAGACCCGCTCGATGATGGTCGCGGTGCCCATGCCGCCGCCGATGCACAGCGTGATCAACGCGGTCGACTTGTCGGTGCGCTCGAGCTCGTCGAGCACGGTGCCGAGGATCATCGCGCCCGTCGCGCCGAGCGGATGGCCGAGTGCGATGGCGCCGCCATTGACGTTGATCCTGGCATTGTCGATGTCGAAGGCCTGCATGTAGCGCAGCACCACCGAGGCGAAGGCCTCGTTCAGCTCGAACAGGTCGATGTCCGACTTCTTCATGCCGGAGCGCTCGAACAGTTTTTCGGTAACGTCGACCGGACCGGTCAGCATCATGGCCGGCTCCGAGCCGATATTGGCGAAGGCGCGGATCCTGGCACGCGGTTTCAGGCCGTGCTTCGCTCCGGCCTCCTTGCTGCCGAGCAGCACGGCGCCGGCGCCGTCGACGATTCCCGACGAATTGCCGGCATGGTGCACATAGTTGATGCGCTCGATTTCGGGATGCGACTGGATCGCCACCGCATCGAAGCCGCCCATCGCGCCGACCGCCGCGAACGAGGCCTGCAACTGTCCGAGCGACTGCATCGTCGTGGTGGGACGCATGTGCTCGTCCTTGGCCAGGATGGTGAGGCCGTTGATGTCCGTGACCGGCACCACCGAATTCTTGAAACGGCCCTCGTCCCAGGCTTTCGCCGCACGCTGCTGGCTCTGCACCGCATAGGCGTCGACGTCGTCGCGCGAGAATCCGTATTTGGTGGCGATCAGGTCGGCCGACACGCCCTGCGGCATGAAGTAGGTCGGCACCGCGATCGAGGGGTCCATCGGCCAGGCGCCGCCGGAGGCACCGATGCCGACGCGGCTCATCGATTCCGCGCCGCCGCCGATCACGAGGTCGTGCTGACCGCTCATGATCTGGGCGGCCGCGAAGTTCACGGCATCGAGGCCGGAGGCGCAGAAGCGGCTGATCTGGATTCCGGGGACGGCTTCGCCGAGGCCCGCGTTCATGGCCGCGAAGCGCGCGATGTCGGATCCGGCCTCGCCGACCGGATCGACCACGCCGAGGATGACGTCGTCGACGACATCTTCCTTCAGATTGTTGCGCTCCTTCAGTGCCTTCAGCGGCACCGTGGCCAGCGCCACCGCGGTCACCTCATGCAGCGCGCCGTCGGCCTTGCCGCGGCCGCGCGGCGTGCGAACGTGATCATAGATATATGCCTCAGGCATGAAGGCCTCCCGGTATGAGGATCATAATTCACAAGCTATTTGGAAGCGGTCGCAATCAGGTCCTGCTCCGGGAAAAATCCCGGCCGCGGGAGGCTTCTGCGATCAGAAGGCTTCCGCCGCCAATTCCATGGTGGTGTCGCATCCGGTCTGGATGCGCGCGAGGTGCAGTGCGGTTTCCGGCAGCATCCGCTCCATGAAGAAACGGCCGGTGACCAGCTTGGTGGAGAGATAGGGCGTCGCCCCGCTGCCCGCAATCTTGTCCTGGGCCACTTTTGCCATCCGCGCCCACATATAGCCGAAGGTGACGAGGCCGAACAGCTGCATGTAATCGGTCGCGGCGGCGCCGGCATTGTCGGGCTTCATCATCGCATTCTGCATCAGCCAGGTGGTGGCCTGCTGTAGATGGCCGAGCGCGGTCGAGAGCGGCGCGACATAGGGCTTCATGGCCTCGTCGGCGCCGTTATCCTTGGCGAAGGCGGCGACTTCGCCGAAGAAGGCCATCACCGCGCGGCCGCCGTCGCGCGGCAGCTTGCGGCCGACCAGGTCGAGCGCCTGAATGCCGTTGGCGCCCTCATAGAGCATGGCGATGCGGGCATCGCGCACGAATTGCTCCATGCCGTGCTCGGCGATGTAGCCGTGGCCGCCATACATCTGCTGCGCCAGCACCGCGTTGGAGAAACCGACGTCGGTCATGACGCCTTTCATGACCGGCGTCATCAGCCCCATGTGATCGTCGGCCTCCTGGCGATCCTTCGGATCGCTGGAGCGGTGTGCGACATCGCTCTTCAGCGCGGTCCAGATCACCATGGCGCGCGCCGCCTCGTTGAAGGCGCGAATGGTCAGCAGCGTGCGACGCACGTCGGGATGCACGATGATCGGATCGGCCGGCTTGTCCGCCGCCTTGGCGCCGGTGAGCGAACGGCCCTGCAGCCTTTCGCGAGCATAGTTCGCCGCGTTCTGGTAGGCGACCTCGGACTGCGCCAGCCCCTGCACCGCAACGCCGAGCCTGGCCTCGTTCATCATCACGAACATGCCCTGCATGCCCTTGTTTTCCTCGCCGATCAGCCAGCCGGTGGCGCCGTCGTAATTCATCACGCAGGTCGAATTGCCGTGGATGCCCATCTTGTGTTCGATCGACCCGCAGGTGACGCCGTTGCGCTCCCCCAGCGAACCGTCGGCATTGACCAGGATCTTGGGCACCACGAACAGCGAGACGCCCTTGATGCCGGCCGGTGCGCCCTCGATCCGCGCCAGCACCAGATGGATGATGTTTTCGGTGAGATCGTGCTCGCCGGAGGAGATGAAGATCTTGGTACCTGATATCTTGTAGCTGCCGTCGTCCTGCTTGACGGCCTTGGTGCGCAGCAGGCCGAGATCGGTGCCGCATTGCGGCTCGGTGAGGTTCATGGTGCCGGCCCATTCGCCGGCCACCATCTTCGGCACGAACATCTTCTTCTGCTCGGGCTTGCCGTGCACCATCAGCGCGGCGGTGGCGCCCATGGTCAGGCCGCCATACATCGAAAAAGCCATGTTGGCGGACGACTGGAATTCGGTGACAGCCTGGGTCAGCGTCACCGGCAGGCCCTGCCCGCCATATTCCGCCGGCGCCGACAGGCCGAGCCAGCCGCCTTCGGCGACCTGCTTGAACGCCGCCTTGAAGCCCTTCGGGGTGGTCACCGAGCCATCGTCATGGCGCTTGCAGCCCTCGAGATCGCCGACGCGGTTGAGCGGCTGCAGCACTTGCTCGCTGAGCTTGGCGGCCTCGCCCAGGATCGCATCGCGCACGTCCGCCGAGGCGTCGCTGAAGCCCGGAAGGTTGTCATAGCGGTCGATCTGAAACACGTCGTTGAGCAGAAAGGTGACGTCTTCCACAGGGGCTTTGTAGATCGGCATTCGCATCCTCCCGGCTGGCTCGCTCCGTGTCAGGGAGACCTTGCAGCCCAGCAATCATTGGGTTTCAGAAAGAACCTTATCCGGTTCCGAAGCTCATAGGGAGCTACTTCGAGGTGGCCGGCTGCGACGCCGCGGGGCTACTTGCCGCACTCGCCGCCAGTTGCTCCCCCATCAGCCGGTGCAGCAAATTGATCGCCTTGAGCGGGCGCACCATGACCTTGAAATTCGTGATCCGGCCGTCGCCCGCGAAGGTGATGATGTCGACGCCGTTGAGCTTGATGCCGTCGATTTCGGTCTGGAATTCGAGCACCGCGCCGGTGTCGCTGCGCCATTCGCCGACATACGCGAAGCCCGGGCCACCCAGCACCTTGTCGGCGCTCGCCAGATATTTGAAGGTGATGTCGCGCCCGCGCTGCGGCGTGTGCACGACCGGGCTTTCGAACACCGCATCCGGATGCAGCAGATCCCACAGCGCCGCGCGGTCGTGGGACTTCATGTAGCCGTACCATCTGTCGAGGCCGGTCATGCTCATCGGACGTCTCCTGTCCATGACAGCGCGGCAGGCACGCCATCCATATGCACATTGACGCATATGCACTTTTGTGCATATTGTCAAGATTATCGGGAGGGTGATGCCTTGGCGCTCGGTGACGCAATCCTGGCATGCCTGACGGAAGGTCCGATGACGGGCTATGAGCTCGCCAAGACGTTCGACGCGTCGATCGGCTTCTACTGGAAAGCCAACCACCAGCAGATCTATCGCGAGCTGACCAGGCTGCGCGACCGCGGCCACATCGAGGGCTGCGAAGTGGTGCAGTCGGGCAAGCCGAACAAGCTAGTGTACACCCTGACCCCGGAGGGCCGGGCCGCGCTGCGGCATTGGGGCGCGCGGCCTAGCGTCCCGCCTTCGATCAAGGACGACCTGCTGGTGCGGCTCTATGCGCTCGACAGCGTCGACATCGGTCCCCTGCGCGCCGACCTGATGGCGCGGCTGGAACACCACCGCGACCGCTGTGCCCGCTACGAGCGCATCCTGCAGAAGCGGTTCCCGGATGGAACCGCCGCGCCGGCGGATACCGGCAAGCTGCTGGCGCTTCGCCTGGGCGTCCGCCATGAGCGGGTGGTGGTGGAGTGGTGCGAGGAGGCCCTGCATGCCCTGCCGGCCGTCGCAGGCGGCCCGGCAATTTGACCGGCCCCGTAACTTTCCCGCCCGGCCGGGCCATTCCTTAACCGGTTCTTTACCGTAACACGAAAAAGTCGATTTCTGAGGCAGACGACCTGCGCGGAATTCGATTGTCTCTTCATCGGGACGCGCGGGGAGGCTGAAGGCGCAGATTGGCGCGCCGGAGTCGGAACCGGACGAGAGCATGAATTCGCGCGTATCGTGGAGTGTTGAAGGCATCGATCCATCCGTGCGCGAGAGGGCCGAGGCCGCCGCGCGCCGTGCCGGCATGTCGCTGGACGACTGGCTCAATTCCACGCTCGGCGATTCAGCGCGGCCGCATTTTCAGAACCCCTACGATCAGCCCGCGGCGATGCCCGGCCATGAGGCGCCCGACGTCGCCGACATCCATCAGCGGCTGGATTCGATCGCCCGCCAGATCGAGCAGATTTCGCAGCCCAGGCCACGCAGTGATCTGCCACGCAGTGAGCCGCCACGGAACGAGATGCCGCGTCCCGAGGCCCCGCGCAGCGAGGCCCCCGGCGTCGCCCGGCAGTTGAACGACGCGATCTCCCGCCTCGACGCGCGGCTGTCGCAGATCTCCAACCCGGCACCGCGACAGGCCCAGATGCAGGACAGGCAGCGCCAGGCCGAGATGGTCGAGCGCGCGGCCAGCCAGGTGTATCGCCCCTCGCCCCCGCTCAGCCCGGCATCGTTCGATTTTGCCATCGCGGAAATCGCCGCGCGCCAGAACGAACTCGATGCTCCCGCACCCCGGCCGATGCCGCCGCGCAGCGCGCCGCCCAGGGGAGCTTCAACGGCGACTTCAACGCCAGCTCCAACGGCGGCGATGTCACCCGCGATGGCGCCCGCCATGGCGATGGCGCCCGCCATGCCGATGGCGCCCCCGATGCCGCCGGCGGCACCCGCGGGTCCGGATTTCTCCTCGCTGGAGCGGCATCTGCTCAAGATCACCAGCCAGATCGAGGCGCTGCAGCGTCCCGACGGCGTCGAGCAATCCATCACCGCATTCCGCTCCGAACTGGCCGACATTCGCGCCGCCATTACCGAGGCCATGCCGCGCCGCGCGATCGAATCGATCGAGAACGAAATCCGCTCGCTGTCCCGCCGCATCGACGACACCCGCCAGAGCGGCACCGACGGCCAGGCACTGGCCGGCATCGAACGCGCGCTCTCCGAAATTCGCGAAGTGCTGTTCTCGCTGAAGCCTGCGGAACAGCTCGCCGGCTACGACGAGGCGATCCGCAATCTCGGCGGCAAGCTCGACCTGATCCTGCGCGCCAATGACGACCCCTCCACGGTGCAGCAGCTCGAAGGCGCCATCTCGGCGCTGCGCGCCATCGTCTCCAATGTGGCTTCCAACGACGCGCTGGCGCGGCTGTCCGACGACGTGCACATGCTGTCGTCGAAGGTGGATCATCTCGCCCGCAACGCGGGCAACGGCGATTCGTTTGCCAGCCTGGAAGCCCGCATTTCGGCGCTGACCTCGACGCTGCAAACCCGCGAGCAGCCGGTGTCCGGCGCCAACAACGAACATCTCGAGGGCGCGCTGCGGTCGCTGTCCGACCGCCTCGACCGCATGCCGGTCGGCAACGACAGCGCATCGGCGTTCGCCCATCTCGAACAGCGCGTGTCGTATCTGCTGGAGCGGATCGAAAGTTCGACCGATCCCCACGCCGGCAATCTCGGCCGGGTCGAGGCCGGGCTGCAGGACATCCTGCGCCATCTCGAAAACCAGCATGCGGCCGTGGTCGCGCTGGCCGAAAACAACCGCCAGGCCGGTGCGCCGCAGTCGTTCGACAACGGCGTCGTCGACATGGTCAAGCGCGAGATGTCCGACATCCGCTTCAGCCAGTCGGAAACCGACCGCCGCACCCAGGATTCGCTGGAAGCCGTCCACTCTACGCTCGGCCATGTGGTCGACCGGCTCGCCATGATCGAAGGCGATCTGCGCACCGCGCGCGCCCTGCCCGCCGCCCCGCAGTTGCAGATGCCGCCGGCGCCCGAGCCCGTTTCTGCGCCGCCGGCCGCGCCGCGCGTGGCGATGCCGCCGCAGCCGAAGCCGGAATTGCCGAATCCCGCTGCGGCCCATGAACATTTGTCCCATGAACATTTGTCGCATGAGCATTTCGCCAGCGCGCCGCGCGAATTCCAGACCGTGCAGCCGCAGGCGACGGCCGTCACCGTGGCGCCGCGCGCGATCAGCGAGATTCTCGAACCGTACACGGCGGCGCCGGAGCGCCCCGCGATCGCGCCGGATCTGCCGCCCGATCACCCGCTCGAACCGGGAACCCGCCCGACCGCAAGGGTAGCCACGCCATCGGAGCGCATCGCCGCTTCCGAAAGCGCGATCAGCGAAATTCCGGCCGAGAGCCGCGAGCCGGTCAGCACCTCCAGTTTCATCGCCGCCGCGCGCCGCGCCGCGCAGGCGGCAGCCGCCGCTGCGCCCCCCGAAAAAACAGGGCGCGGCCCGTTCAAATATCCGGGCGGCAACAAGGCCAAGGATTCGAACAAGGATACGACCAAGGGGTCGGGCAAGGGTTCGGCCAAGGAAGCGAACAAGGAACCATCGACCATCACCTCCAAGATTCGCTCGCTGCTGGTCGGCGCGAGCGTGGTCGTGATCGTGCTCGGCACCTTCAAGATGGCGATGACGCTGCTCGACAGGGAAACCGCCCCGCCGATGCCGGCCATGGAGAGTTCGATCGAGCCCGCGCCCGCGACCCAGCCGCCCGCGCCGGAGAGCGCCAGGCCGGCCACGCCGGCACCCGCATTGCCCTCGATGACCTCGCCGACGCCGATCGGCCGGCAATCCTTCAACAATTCCGCACCCGGCGCCACCGACGTTACCGCGACGGTCGCGATCCCGCAGCCGGCGGCAATTCCGGCTGCCCCGCCGGCACCGGCAAGCGACATCACCGGTGCGATTCCTGCTCCGGCGGCCCCGCCGGTTCAACCGGTCAGCCGCAAACTCGGCCAGGTGCAGGTGCCGCCGGGCGAACGGCTCCCCGAGACGATCGGCGGACCCGCGCTGCGCGCGGCGGCGCTGAAGGGCGATGCGACCGCGGCCTACGAAATCGGCGTCCGCTTCGCCGAAGGCAAAGGCGTGCCTGCGAATTATGACGAAGCCGCGAAATGGTACGACCGCGCGGCGCAGGCCGGCGTGGTTCCGGCGATCTTCCGGCTCGGGACCCTCTATGAAAAGGGTCTCAGCGTGACGAAGGACGTCGAGATCGCGCGGCGCCATTACCTGCAGGCCGCCGAGCGCGGCAGCGCCAAGGCGATGCATAATCTGGCGGTG
The DNA here is from genome assembly GCF_030697065.1 of Bradyrhizobium sp. Taxonomy (GTDB): domain Bacteria; phylum Pseudomonadota; class Alphaproteobacteria; order Rhizobiales; family Xanthobacteraceae; genus Bradyrhizobium. The sequence continues at coordinate 4,417 of NZ_JAUYQU010000180.1, read as the reverse complement.
CTGGACGCCGACGGCGGCGGCAAGGGCGCCAACTACAAGAATGCGTCGCAATGGTTCCGCAAGGCGGCCGATCGCGGCGTCGCCGACAGCCAGTTCAACCTCGGCATCCTCTATGCCCGCGGCATCGGCGTCGAACAGAACCTCGCCGAATCCTTCAAATGGTTCAGCCTCGCCGCGGCGCAGGGCGACGCGGATTCCGTCCGCAAGCGCGACGATGTCGCCAAGCGGCTCGACGCCCAGTCGCTGGCGGCGGCCAAGCTCGCGATCCAGACCTTCACGCCCGAGCCCCAGCCCGACGACGCCGTCAACGTGGCGACGCCGGCCGGCGGCTGGGATACGGCCCCGGCGCGGACCACCACGGCGAAGCCCGCGGCCAGGCCGGCCGCCGCCAGGCGCGCCGCCACCGCGCAGTAATCCAATTCATCAACCACACCGTGAGGTCGCCGGGCGATCTCACGCAATTAATCCCCGTGCCGCGGATTCTTTAATCCCTCCCACTGCCAATTTCGGTTATGCAGGGGCTCGGCATCGGGCGTTCGCCGCTTTCGCGGGCGCACCGCGAATTCCCTGCCGCCAATGCCCGATCAAGAAACCAGACCGTGAGCGGCTCCGGCCGACCTTGCGGCCCTTAGCAGAAGTACCGCGCGTGCAACTCTACCTCCCGATCGCCGACCTTCCGGTCAACGTTTTCCTCATCCTGGCGATGGGCGCGGCGGTCGGTTTCGTGTCCGGCATGTTCGGGATCGGCGGCGGGTTCCTGATGACGCCGCTGTTGATCTTCGTCGGAATCTCGCCCGCGGTCGCGGTCGCCTCGGTCTCCAGCCATATCGCCGCCTCGTCATTCTCGGGCGCGTTGTCCTACTGGCGCCGCCGCGCCATCGACCCGGCACTGGCGCTGGTGCTGTTATCCGGCGGCACGGTCGGCACCGGATTGGGGGTCTGGACCTTCACGCTTTTGCGTTCGCTCGGTCAACTCGATCTCATGATCGCGCTGTCCTACGTCATTCTGCTGAGCGCCGTCGGCGCCCTGATGTTCTGGGAGGGTTTGCGCGCCATCATGCGGACGCGGCGCGGCGCGGCGCCGCTGGCGCGGCGGTCGGGCAGCCACGGCTGGATTCACGGCCTGCCGCTGAAGATGCGCTTCAAGCGCTCCAAGATCTACCTTTCGGTAATTCCGGTCGTCGTGATCGGCCTGATCATCGGCTTCATCGGCGCGGTGATGGGCATCGGCGGCGCCTTCATCCTGATCCCGATCCTGATCTACGTGTTGCGGGTCCCGACCTCGACCGTGATCGGCACCTCGATGGTGCTGACACTGGTGACGATGGTGATCGCCACCATGCTGCACGCGGTCACCAATCATCTGGTCGACGCGGTGCTGGCGCTGATCCTGATGGTCGGCGGCGTCACCGGCGCGCAGTTCGGGGCGCGGGCGGGCCAGAAGATTCGCGGCGAGCACCTGCGGCTGCTGCTCGGCCTGTTGATTCTGTCGGTCGGTGTCCGTTTCGCGATCGAGCTGGGGATCCGCCCCGACGAGCTCTTCACGGTCCGGGAAACCGGAGGCGCCGGATGATCGCCCGCGCCCTGCTCGCAGCTTTCGTTCTCGCGCTGGTGCTGAGCCCGGCCTCGACCGCGCGCGCCGAGCGGCTGATCGTCTCGGTCTCGAACCATCGCGTCACCGTGACCCCGAACTATTCCGGCGAGGAACTGGTGCTGTTCGGCTCGGTCGAGAAGGACGCCTCCACGCCTGCAGCCCGCACCAACTACGACCTGGTGGTGACCGTCTCCGGCCCGCGCGCCGACATGGTGACGCGCCGCAAGGAACGCGTCTTCGGCATCTGGATCAACACCGACTCCCGGCAGTTTCTCCAGGTTCCGTCCTATCTGGCGCTGTTCTCCAACCGGCCGTTCGACGCCATCGCTGCGCCCGAGGTGGCGCGGCGGCAGCAACTCGGCCTCAACAACGTGCTGTTGACCCAGCGGGTCGGGCCCGACTATGCCGACGTCGTACCGAACGATCCGTTCCGCAGCGCCTTCGTGCGGCTGCGCTCGCAGCACGGCCTCTATCGCGAGGAGACGTCGGCGGTGACGTTCCTGACCCCGACGCTGTTCCGCACCGGAATTCCGTTGCCCGGCGAAGTGCCGATCGGAACCTATGACGTCGAGATCAAGCTGTTTTCCGACGGCGCGCTGGTGACCAAGACCGAGACCGCGTTCGAAATCGTCAAGGTCGGTTTCGAACAGTTCGTCGCCAATGCCGCACGCAACCACGGTTTTTACTATGGCCTGGCCACCGCCATGATGGCGCTGATGACCGGCTGGATGGCGTCGATCGTGTTCCGCAAGGATTAGACGGCCCGGCGCTGGATGGCGTCGTCGCTGCAATGGCGGCTGAAACATCGGATTCGAATTTCGCACAGCGGGGCATACAGTTCCGCATTCTCGCGGCGCGATGCGCCCGAGGTTTGCGTCAGTGTCGCCCTCCATCAGAAGAGAGGGCGCGGGGAAAGCCGGGTGCCGATCGCACCCGCGGTCGTACGCACGAGGCGCACGAGTAGACCACAGGGCAACCGGATCATCCGGCTTTCCCCGCACGATGGTTTACGGCTTATAGGTGATCTCCCCGGTGAGCCTTGCACTATTGCCACCGTCGCCTTGCGGATTGACGATACACCACGAACCCGGTTGAGCCGGATGCATCTCCGCACGACTTGACGCCAGCATGGGGGCGTCAGGACCACACAATTTCGCCGTCCGCGCCCGTCTCGCCAAAGCTCTCGCCGGACCTCGTACCCATCCGAGCGAGTTTCGTCGAGGACAGTTAGCAGCGCCGTTCGTCCGCACGCCGGCCGATCGCTCACGGAGTTGATCCCGCCCTGCAATCCCTTGCGCGCCCGACGCTGTCGCGTCCATCGCATCCCACCGCGCGTTCGTGACGTTCGCGAAACGCCCCTCGTTCGGGCGGGACGGGCGAATCTCTAAAGGTGATTTGCCCGACGTGTTAAGGGAATTATTTTTGTATTCCGGGCTTGACTTTTATTTCTGATAATCGGAAGTGATTTGCCCGTCGGGTCCCGCCTTCGCTCTTTGAGCTACGGCGGGCAGGCCCGCAGGCTCTTCGAGCTACGGCGGGGCAGGCCCGCAAACCTCAGCGGCGCTGCTGCAACCGGTAGATTCCCCAGCCGGCGATCGCGGCCATCGCCAGCGAGATCAGCACATTGTAGCCGGCCAGCGACAGGCCGAGAAAGCGCCACTGCACCTCGTCGCAGCGGATCACCTTGGTGGTGTCGAGACGCTCCAGAAGGTTGCCGGCACTGCCGAGATTGACCAGCGGGCCGGAGCAATCGGTCGGCCCCTGCCACCACTTCCATTCGACGCCGGCGTGATAGGCGCCGAGCCAGGCATTGCCGAGCGCGGCCGCGGCGAGAATGGCGAGCCCCGCCAGCAGCAAGCTGCGCGGCGTGTCCCGCGCAGCGGCGAATGCCAGCACGACGCCGAGCGGAATCGCGAGGTAATAGGCATAGCGCTGCTCGAGGCAGAGCGGACAGGGCCGGATGTCCAGCACCAGCTGAAAGAACCACGCCCCCGCCAGCGTCGCCGCCGAGATCGCGGCGATCGCCAGCGCCGCCGTCATCGCCGGATTGGCGGCAAGCGCATGGGTCTGGCTTGCGGTGGCGTTCAGCGTCACGGGTCGTCTCCTGTGCCCACGCGTCGTATCGCGCAGCCAGCGCGCTGTCGAGGCGAGCCGCGATCACAGGGCAGTGTTTGGGACGGGCCGAACGGCTCTCGCCGTGCCGTCGCCGATCACCCAGCCATCCGAAAGCCGTTTCAAAACCACGGGTTGACCCGCCCTCCCCGGCCGCTATATTCCGCCGGCTTCACGACCCCGCGCCTTGCGGCCGGCGCCGTGAATGCCCCTGTGGCGGAATTGGTAGACGCGCTCGACTCAAAATCGAGTTCCGCAAGGAGTGCTGGTTCGATTCCGGCCAGGGGCACCAGAAGCGACTCTAGTCTTGGTGTTGATTTTGGTCTGGGCAACATCGGCCCGTCGGGACAACATCGAATCCAGTCAACGACGCTCAGGCCCCTCTTGGCGAGTTTGTCATTTCCCTTCCCAAGGCTGACGACTCAAGTCACGGATGTGAACAATCCACGCTTCATCGCCGCGAATGCGACAGTAGACGCGGTAAGGATAGCGACCGGCACGTATCCCACGGAACTCGGGCGACCGATCAACGACCATCCCGATGCGTGGAAACTCGGCGAGGATTTCGAAGGCGTGCTGGATGGCCCGCTTCACCGAGCGCGCTGCGCCTGGACTTTGCTCGTGGATATAGTTGTAAATCGCCTCAAGGTCACGCCGCGAGCGCGGCGTGTAGCGGACTCTCACAGGCCATGCCGCTTGTAGAACGCGGCC
>NZ_JAUYQU010000154.1 GCF_030697065.1 Bradyrhizobium sp. | reverse complement strand
CTGGTCGCCGCCAATGTGAAGGCCGGCCGGCTGGATTTCACCACCGAACTCGCCGCACCGGTCGCCGCGGCCGACGCGGTGTTCATCGCGGTCGGCACGCCGTCGCGGCGCGGCGACGGTCATGCCGACCTGAGCTACGTCCACATCGCCGCGCGCGAGATCGCCGCGGCGCTTTCCGGCTTCACGGTGGTGGTGACCAAATCGACCGTGCCGGTCGGCACCGGCGACGAGGTCGAGCGCCTGATTCGCGAGGCCAATCCGGCGGCCGAGGTCGCGGTCGCTTCCAATCCGGAATTCCTGCGCGAGGGAGCGGCGATCCGCGACTTCAAGTTTCCCGACCGCATCGTGGTGGGAACGTCGGATGAGCGTGCGAGAAAAGTGCTCGGCGACATCTACCGCCCGCTGTCGCTGAACCAGGCGCCGCTGATGTTCACGGCGCGGCGTACCGCGGAGCTGATCAAGTACGCCGCCAACGCCTTCCTCGCCACCAAGATCACCTTCATCAACGAGATCGCCGATCTCGCCGAAAAGGTCGGCGCCGATGTGCAGGAAGTCGCGCGCGGCATCGGGCTCGACAATCGCATCGGGTCGAAATTCCTGCATGCCGGTCCCGGTTTCGGCGGCTCCTGCTTTCCGAAGGACACCCGCGCGCTGGTCAAGATCGCGCTCGATCACGACGTCCATCTGCGGATCGTCGAGGCGGTGCTGGCGGTCAACGACAACCGCAAGCGCGCGATGGCGCGCAAGGTGTCGAACGCGGCCGGCGGCAGCCTGCGCGGCAAGACCGTCGCGGTGCTCGGCCTCACCTTCAAGCCCGATACCGACGACATGCGCGAAGCGCCCTCGATCCCGCTCGTCACCGGCCTGCTCGACATGGGCGCCAGGGTGCGCGCGCACGATCCCGTCGGCATGGAACAGGCGCGCCGCGAACTGCCCGATATCGAATATTGCGATGATCCCTATGCCTGCGTGCGCGGTGCCGACGCCATGGTGGTGGTGACCGAGTGGGTGCAGTACCGCACGCTCGACCTGGCGCGGCTGAAAAGCGAACTGGCGCAGCCGGTGGTGGTCGATCTGCGCAACATCTATCGCCCCGAGGAGATGGCGGCGCACGGGTTTACCTACGAGAGCGTCGGGCGCGGGGCGATCTGACGTCTTCCTTGCCCTCTCCCCTTGTGGGAGAGGGTGGCGCGATGCGAAGCATCGCGACGGGTGAGGGGTTGCCTCCGCGCGGATAGAGACCCCTCATCCGGCAGCCTTCGGCTGCCACCTTCTCCCACAAGGGGAGAAGGGAAGGAAGAAATCCGCCATTACGATAAAGGTTTCCTTGCCACGCACTTTCGACACCCCGCTTCCGATCGACGCCGTACTGGACCAGTTGTCCCGTACGCTCGCGGACCACAATGCCGCGGTGCTGGTGGCGCCGCCCGGCGCCGGCAAGACCACGCGGGTGCCGCTGGCGCTGCTGGATGCGCCGTGGCTGGCCGGCAAAAAGATCATCATGCTGGAGCCGCGCCGGATCGCGGCCCGCGCCAGCGCCGAGCGCATGGCCAGGACGCTGGGTGAACGCGCCGGCGAGACCGTTGGCTACCGCGTCCGCTTCGGCTCAAAGGTCTCGCGGACGACCCGGATAGAAGTCGTCACCGAGGGCATTTTCTCGCGGCAGATTCTCGACGATCCCGAACTCACGGGCGTCGCGGCGGTGCTGTTCGACGAATTCCACGAGCGTTCACTCGATGCCGATCTCGGGCTGGCGCTGGCGCGCGACGCGCAGGTTGGCCTGCGCGAGGATCTGCGCATCCTCGTGATGTCGGCGACGCTGGATGGCGCGCGCGTCGCCAGACTGCTCGGCGATGCGCCTGTCATTTCCAGCGAGGGCCGCGCCTTTGCCGTCGATACCCGCTATCTCGGTCGCAAGGCCGATGCGCCGCTGGAACGGCAGATGGCGGACGCGATCGCGATGGCGCTGCGCGCCGATCCGGGCTCGGTGCTGGCGTTCCTGCCGGGGGCGGCGGAAATCCGCCGCACGCAAACCTTTCTCGGCGAGCGCATTCACGATGCGTCGATCGAGATCGTGCCGCTGTTCGGCGCGCTCGACGCCGCCGTGCAGGACCGGGCCATTGCGCCGGCCCCGAAAGGTCAGCGCAAGGTGGTGCTGGCGACCTCGATCGCGGAGACCTCGCTGACCATCGAGGGCGTCCGCATCGTGGTCGATTCCGGAATGGCGCGGGTGCCGCGCTACGAGCCGGATATTGGCCTCACGCGTCTCGAGACCGTGCGCGCCTCGCGCGCCGCGGTCGATCAGCGCCGCGGTCGCGCCGGCCGCACCGAGCCCGGCGTCTGTTACCGGCTGTGGGACGAGCCGCAGACCGCGTCGCTCGCAGCCTATACCCAGCCCGAAATCCTTTCCGCCGACCTGTCCTCGCTGGTGCTCGACCTCGCGCAATGGGGCGTCAGCGACCCCGCCACGCTGGCGTTTCTCGATCCGCCGCCGACCCCCGCGCTGAAAGAGGCGCGCAGCCTGCTCGGCGAACTCGGCGCGCTCGATTCGGATGGACGGATCACGCCGGAAGGCAAGAGCCTGCGCGCGCTGGCGCTGCCGCCGCGGCTGGCGCGGATGATCGTGGACTCGCACCGTCTCGGCGCCGGCGAGGAAGCCGCCGACATTGCCGCGGTGCTGACCGAGCGCGGCCTCGGCGGCGACAGCGTCGATCTCGATTTCAGGCTGGATCAGTTCCGCCGCGACCGTTCGCAGCGGTCGAGCAGCGCGCGCAGCCTGGCGCAGCGCTGGGCGTCGCAGGTCGCGGCCACCGAGGGCGCGCCCGCCGAGGACACGGCGCCCTCGACCGGCGTGATGCTGGCACTTGCCTTTCCCGACCGTGTCGCACGCAACCGCGGCAATGGCAGTTTTGTGCTCGCCAATGGCCGCGGCGCCGCCGTCGACCAGACCTCGGCGCTGGCGCGCGCGCCCTATATCGCGGTCGCCGAACTCACCGGCACGGCCGCCAACGGCCGCATCCTGCTGGCGGCGCCGATCCTGCAATCCGACATCGAATTGCGCTTCGCCGACCAGATCGAGAACACAGACGAGATTTCGTTCGATCGCGGCGCGATGGCGTTGCGGGCGCGGCGCAGAAAGACGCTACACGCGATCACGCTGTCGGAGACGCCGCTGGCGCTGAAGCCGTCGGCGGCAACCGCAGCCGTGCTGGCCGACGGACTGGTCGCCGCCGGCCTCGACCGGCTGCCCTGGTCGAAGTCGGCGAAGCAATGGCGCGACCGGGTGATGTTCCTGCGCAAGGCCGAAGGTGACTCATGGCCGGATTTGTCCGATGCCGCGCTAGCCGAGCAGCGCGAGGCGTGGCTAGTGCCGGCGCTGTACGACAAGACGGCGCTGAAGGATGTATCGGCGGGCGATCTTTCGGATGCGCTGATGACGCTGCTACCGTGGGATTTGCGCGCGAGGCTGGAGCGCGAAGCGCCGACCCATTTCGAGGCGCCGACCGGC
>NZ_JAUYQU010000126.1 GCF_030697065.1 Bradyrhizobium sp. | reverse complement strand
GCGCTGCTGGCGGTCCTGCGCCGGCGCTGGCGACCGCGAACCTGGCGCATCGCGCACCGGCTGCTCGCGATCGTCATCGTCGCCGGCAGCGTGGTCCACGCCATCCTGATCGAGGGGACGATGGAGACGATCTCGAAGGCGGCGCTGTGCGCGCTGGTCCTCGCCGCGACCGCCAAGGTGATGGCCGATCTGGTGTGGCGAAAGCGCGGGACGCTGCGCGGCGGGAAGCTCACCTCCCCGGGCGCAGCTCCAGGCTCTCCAGACCCGCCGCGATGCTGAGGCCGACCTGGCCCTGCAGGCTGAGCGGCTGCAGCGCGATGGTGTTGTTGGAACCGCCGACCAGCACGTTGCCGCCAACGCCGACGCCGATCGCGGCACTGCCCTGCACGCCGGCATAGTTGCCCGCGAGATCGCCGGGTCCGAGCCGCGCCACCGGCGCGAACACGCCCCAGGCCAGCGCGGTTTCCTGGGTGATGCCGAGATCGAGGCCCACCTTGCGGACGGTCGCGACATAGCGATCTTCCGGCTGACCCTCGGCGCGCAGCACGCAGCCGAGATTGGTCACCGAACCCACGATGAAGCCGATGCTGGCGCCGCCGCGGCATTCGAGGACGCCGATCTGGACACGCTGCATCGGCTGCTGCGCCTGCGCCGCGGCGGATGACGCGACCAGCAACGTGGCGGCGACGGCGGCAAGGATGGGGGAACGGGGCATGGGGAAGTCTCCGGCTGAATAGGCGTGATGCGAGCAGGGAAACGGGAACGCGCCACTAGCGTTGGCGCACGCAAATCTATGCCACAGTGGAGGTGGTGTTGTCATTCCGGGGCGCGAGTGAAACGAGCGAACCCGGAATCCGGAGGTCGGGATTTCGGTGCACGCAACATCGGGATTCCGGGTTCAGTCCCAACGGGACGACGCCCGTTGGGACTGCCCCGGAATGACGAGGGTCAACAAAAAAGAGGCTCGCTTGCGCGGGCCTCTTTCGCAGAACTGTCGTAATCCTCCGCGCGTCAACGCGGGCGGCGCGCCTTGGGCCGGTACGGCCGCGCCTTGCCGTCGCGTCCGAACCGCACCGGCTGCAGCTGAATGTCGGCGATCCCGGCCGCGACGTTCAGGCCGGTCTGGCCCTGCACGCTGAGCGGCTGCAGCGCGTAGGGATTTTCCGGACCGCCGACCAGGAAATTGCCGCCGAAGCCGACGCCGACCGAGGCGTTGGCGCCGACGCCGCCGTAATTGCCGGCGAGCGCGCCGCGGCCCACCCGCCGCGTCGGCGCGTTCACCGCCCAGACCAGCCGGGTCTGGTCGGTGAAGCCGAGATCGAGGCCGTAGCGGCG
>NZ_JAUYQU010000115.1 GCF_030697065.1 Bradyrhizobium sp. | reverse complement strand
CGTCAAGGCCGACGTCGCGATCAAGGAGGGCTATATCAGCGCGATCGGCAAGGCGGGCAATCCCGATATCCAGCCCGGCGTCACCATCGTGATCGGCCCCGGCACCGACGTCATCGCAGGCGAAGGAAAAATCCTTACCGCGGGCGGGTTCGACAGCCACATCCATTTCATCTGCCCGCAACAGATCGAGCATGCGCTGATGTCCGGCGTCACCTCGATGCTGGGCGGCGGCACCGGGCCGTCGCACGGCACCTTTGCCACCACCTGCACGCCCGGCCCCTGGCACATGGGGAGGATGATCCAGTCGTTCGACGCCTTCCCGGTCAATCTCGGCATTTCCGGCAAGGGCAACGCCTCGCGGCCCGCAGCCCTGGTGGAGATGGTCAAGGCCGGCGCCTGCGCGCTGAAACTGCACGAGGACTGGGGCACCACGCCGGCGGCGATCAACAACTGCCTTTCCGTGGCCGACGACCACGACGTCCAGGTCATGATCCACTCCGACACGCTGAATGAGTCCGGCTTCGTCGAGGATACCGTCAAGGCGTTCAAGGGCCGCACCATTCACGCCTTCCACACCGAGGGCGCCGGCGGCGGTCACGCGCCCGACATCATCAAGATCGCCGGGTTGAAGAACGTGCTGCCGTCCTCGACCAATCCGACGCGGCCGTTCACCCGCAACACCATCGACGAGCATCTGGACATGCTGATGGTGTGCCACCATCTCGATCCCTCGATCGCCGAGGACCTCGCCTTTGCCGAAAGCCGCATCCGCAAGGAAACCATCGCCGCCGAAGACATTCTGCACGACCTCGGTGCTCTCTCGATGATGTCGTCGGATTCGCAGGCGATGGGCCGGCTCGGTGAAGTCATCATCCGGACCTGGCAGACCGCCGACAAGATGAAGAAGCAGCGCGGCTCGCTGCCGCAGGACAAGGGCAACAACGACAATTTCCGCGTCAAGCGCTACATCGCCAAATACACCATCAACCCCGCGATCGCCCATGGCGTGTCGAAACTGATCGGCTCGGTGGAGAAGGGAAAACTCGCCGACCTCGTGGTGTGGTCGCCGGCCTTCTTCGGCGTCAAGCCGGACTGCATCATCAAGGGCGGCTCGATCGTGGCGGCGCCGATGGGCGATCCCAATGCGTCGATCCCGACGCCGCAGCCGGTGCATTACCAGCCGATGTTCGCCGCCTACGGCAAGTCGCTGACCGCGTCGTCGGTGGTGTTTTCCTCGAAAGCGGCGGTGGCCGCGGGGCTCGGCAAGAAACTCGGCATCGACAAGAAACTCTATGCGGTCGAAAATACCCGCGGCGGCATCTCCAAGAAGAGCATGATCCATAATTCCGCCACGCCGAAAATCGAGGTCGATCCGGAAACCTACGAAGTGCGCGCCGACGGCGAATTGCTGACCTGCGCGCCGGCCGAGGTGCTGCCCATGGCGCAGCGCTATTTCATGTTCTAATCGCGCGCGGCAAGAACGGGTACCGTTTTTGCGTTCGAGCGCGCTTCTGGGCTATGGTCCTGCCCGGCTCTAAAAGCCCCAACAAGAAGCCCGGGAGGATCTCGTGATCTACGTCGTTGCGACACTGACCATCAAGCCCGAAACGCGCGCCGAATTCATCGCCGCCGCCACCGCCTGCATCGCGGATACCCGCAAGGAAGCCGGCAATATCGCCTATGATCTGCATGAGAGCGTCACCGACCCCGCCAAGATGGTGTTCGTCGAACAGTGGGAAAATGCCGAAGCACTGGTCCCGCATCGCGGCGCCGAGCACATGAAGACTTTCGGCCGCGTCGCCGTGAAATGCATGTCGGCGCCGCCGAAGATCGAAATCATCACGCCCGCCGACGTCACCGTGCGCTGAAAGCAAGAGCAGGGAGAAAGCAAATGATCTACGTGATTGCCACCACGCAGGTGAAGCCGGACCAGCGCGATTCATTCATTGCAGGGCACAGGAAATGCATCGCCGAGACGTTGAAGGAAAAGGGCTGCGTTTCCTATGAGGGCCACACCGCCATCCACGATCCCAACACCTATGTGGTGGTGGAGCGCTGGGAGACGCGCGACGACCTCAACGCCCATGGCAAGGCGCCGCACATGAAGGTTTGGCGCGAATATTCGGCGCCGCTGAAGGCTTCGCCGACGGTGATCGAGATCATCAGCGCCGACAAGGTGGATACGATCAAAGCATGATCCGGGCGACGCAGGTCAAGGGACAGCATTCCTGGAAGGAAACGCCGGCCGATACCGTCGTGCTCGATTTCGACGACCGGCACCGGCGACGGATGGCGATGACCGGCACCCGCGGGCTCGAATTCCTGCTCGACCTCGAAAACGCGGTGGCACTGCGCGGCGGCGACGCGCTCCTGCTGGAGGACGGCCGCCTGGTCGAGGTGGTGGCGGCGCCGGAGCCGCTGGTCGAGATTCGCTGCAGCGATCCGCAGCATCTGGTACGGGTCGCCTGGCATCTCGGCAACCGCCATCTGCCCACCCAGCTGATGGCGAAAGGCCTGCGGATCCGGCGTGACCACGTCATCGAGGCCATGGTGAAGGGGCTCGGCGCGCGCGTGATCGAGATCGAGGCGCCGTTCGATCCGGAGGGCGGCGCCTATGCCGGCGGCGGCCATGCGCATGCGGCGACAAGCGCGCCGCCGGCTCGCACCGGGCATGGTCATTCATCGCAGGGCCATGGCCATCACCCCCATGGTGACGACCACCATCACCACGACGAGCATTGCGATCGCGACCATCAGCACGGTCATTCCCATGCTCATGACCACAAATAAGCCGCCGCCGCCGGACCTTCCCGCAAGCATGACGGATGCCGAGGGCGCTGCGCTGTACCGGCTGATGACCTGGCTGTCGCCGGCCTTTCCGGTCGGAGCCTTCTCGTATTCCAGCGGCATCGAATGGGCGGTGGAAGCCGGCGATATCACGGACGCCGCGTCATTGAGCGACTGGCTGGCGTCGATGCTGGTCGACGGCTCCGGCTTTTGCGACGGTGTGTTTGTGGCCCACGCCTGGCGCGCCGCCTCCGCGCATGACGAGGCGGCCTTGCGCGAGGTCGCCGAACTCGCGGCCGCCTTCGTGCCGTCGCGCGAGCGCCAGCTCGAGACCACCTCGCAGGGGTGCGCCTTCATCGAGATCGCGCGCTCGGCCTGGAACTGCGACGGGCTCGATCACCTGGTTGCGCAATGCGATGGCGCCATCGTCTATCCCGTCGCGGTCGGCCTGGTCAGCGCCGCGCACGACATTCCGCTTTCCCCCACCATGCACGCGTTCTTCCATGCGGTGACCTCGAACTGGATTTCAGCGGGCGCCCGGCTGGTCCCGCTCGGGCAAACCGACAGCCAGCGTGTGCTGGCACAGCTGGAGCCGGTGGTTGTCGTCACCGCCAGACGGGCGCTGCAGGCCTCGCTCGACGATCTCGGCAGCGCGACGTTTCGCGCCGACCTCGCCGGCCTGCGACACGAGACCCAGTACACGCGGCTGTTCCGGTCATGATGGTGTCTATCGGCCCGTCGTCCCTGCGAACGCAGGGACCCATAGGCCGCGGCCCCTCGTTCGGGCACGACGGCAGAGGCTCTCCTTCACATCAACCGCCGCTGGCCATGGATCCCTGCGTCCGCAGGGACGACAAGAGAAAGAACCCCTGACATGTCCAACTCTCATGGCCCGCTTCGCATCGGCATCGGTGGTCCCGTCGGTTCGGGCAAGACGGCATTGATGGACCTGCTGTGCAAGGCGATGCGCGACCGCTACGACATCGCCGCGATAACCAACGACATCTACACCAAATGGGACGCCGAGTTCCTGGTGCGCTCGGGGTCGCTGACGCCGGACCGCATCGCCGGCGTCGAGACCGGCGGCTGTCCGCATACCGCCATTCGCGAGGACGCCTCGATGAACCTCGCCGCGGTCGCCGACATGTGCGCGAAATTTCCCGGTCTCGATCTGGTGCTGATCGAATCCGGCGGCGACAATCTGGCCGCCACCTTCTCGCCGGAACTCGCGGACCTCACGATCTACGTCATCGATGTCGCCGCCGGCGACAAGATTCCCTCCAAGGGCGGCCCCGGCATCACGAGGTCGGATCTCCTGGTGATCAACAAGATCGATCTCGCGCCGCATGTCGGCGCCTCGCTGGAGAAGATGGACACCGATGCGCGGCGCATGCGCGGCGAGCGTCCCTTCGTCATGACCAACCTGAAGAAGAGCGAGGGGCTCGACCGCATCATCGGCTTCATCGAGGCCAAGGGCGGTCTCAACCCGGCGGCGCCCGCTCAGCTGAAGTGAATCTTCGTCACTCCGGAGGCGCGGGCTTCCGGAAACGCCCCGCGTGGCGGAGGCAGGGAATTTTCTTCAACCGCTCCGGAACAAAACCCCCGCGTCGCGATTAACACTCTCTTGCCGCGAAGAAAAACACGATCGGCAAGCCCCGCCCGTCCCGCGTCACCAACCGCAGTTGCGTACCGATGATCGCTCCTCCATTATATGAGTCGGCTGGCTTTCATCATGTTTCGCAATTCTCGCCGCACCGGCGGACTTCAAATGTTTGATCTGTTTTCTTCGCCCATGCCTCATCGTTGAGTATGCGAGTGGTCCGGCTGGGTTTCATCATCGGTTTTATCGCGCTGATCGGGGTTCTGTTCTCCGGGCTTGCGGCCTATCGTGTCCACGATCAGGAACTGATGCTGGAAGGGGTCGCGATGGCCCGCGCCATCGACGTTCACGCCAGCCTGGTTCAGGACCGGCTCACCGAGCGCGAACTGCTGGCCCGCGTCGCATCCGGCCTGTTCCGGGCGCCGAGCGTGATCAGTGCCAGCATGCTGCAGCCGCTGCGATCCTCGATCTACGCCTTCAAGACCGATTTCGTGGTCGCCAGCTGGTTCGCGCGGCTGCAGCCGAACGAGCTCGATGCGGCGAGCAAGGAACTGGCGAACCAGAATTTTCCCAACCCGATGATCCGCAGTTTCGACGACCAGCCTCTGGACGTCAGTTTGCTCAACCGCGCGGAGGATGTCCTGATGGACGTCGAGCCGCGCAATAAGGACACCATCGGGTTTCCGGGCCGTTCCTACGACAGGCATCCAATTCTGGGACCCATGTTCGAGCGGGCGATGGCCGAAGGCAAGCCGGTGGCTTCCGATCCGCTGCCGCTGCTGCGCGCGGACGGACCGGTTGGTATTGTTCTGGCGGCGCCGGTTCTGCAGGAATCCGGCACCCAGACGGCGGGCTTCGTGACGTTTTCCTACGAGCTGGCGCCGTTGATGCTGTTCAACGACGATCTGTCGCTGTTTTCGGTGGTGCTGAGGGATCCGCGCAACGCCGGCCAGGAGCTGGTCGCCATCAGCCGCGACAATATCGTCTCGCGGATGGTCGGATCGGAATCGCCCGCGCCGTCGATGGTCAGGAAGGTGGGGTTCGGCGGCCGCGACTGGTCGCTGGCCTATTACGCCAAGTCCAGGGCCGTGACCCGCCCGCAGCAGACCGCTGCGATCGTTGCCGCGATCGGCCTTGCGCTGACCGGTATCGTCTGCGGGCTGTTCGGCTATGTCGCCTACAACAACTTGCGGCTCAGCCGCGAGATCCAGGTGCGGATCGGCTTCGAGCGTCGGCTCACCGCCGTGATCGACGAGCTCAATCACCGCGTGAAGAACATCCTGGCTGTGATCCAGTCGATCGTGACGCGCACGCTGCGCCACGGCTCCGACATGGACGTCGCCCGCGAACTGCTGATCGGGCGCATCCACGCCATGTCGAACGTGGTTTCGCTGCTGTCCGAAAGCCAGTGGCAGGGTGTGAAGCTGAAGGGGCTGTTCGAGGCGCGCGCGATCCCGCATGCCGAGCGGATCGCGGTCTCCGGTCCCGACATCGCGGTGAGCGCGCGCGCTGCCCAGAGCCTGTCGCTGCTGTTCTTCGAACTGGCGTCGCATTCCGACGAGGGGCTCTCGCTGGTCGGCAAGCATCCCCACATCGTCGCGCAATGGGAAGTGACCGGGGAAGAGCCCGAAGCCATCTTCAATTTTCGCTGGGAGGAGTTCAACACCAGCGAGGCGACCCGCCGCGCCGACAGCGATTTCGGCCTGATCCTGCTGGATCGCGTTGCCCCGGAGGCGCTGGGCGGTACCTCGAAGCGGTTCTTCACCGATGTCAGCTACGTCTACGAACTCACCGCGCCGATGGAGACCGTCATCGACATGACCGAGCGCGATCGCACCGAACAATTGTCGGCGCCGGTCCGGCGGGGGCGGTAACTCAACGAAGAATCCGTAGGGTGGGCAAAGGCGCGCACTTCGCGCCGTGCCTAGCATCTATCATCGCGCAAGCTGAGCAAGGGTGAGCACCGTAAGGGGCGCCTTTGCCCACCCTACGATCGAATGCAAAAAAGCGGCCCGAGAAGGCCGCCTTTTCGTTTGTGCTGCGGAGTTGATCAGCCCCCGCTGCCGCCGATCACGGCGCGGACGGTGTCGTCGGGACCGAAATCGTCGGCGCCGTCGACATAGAGCAGTGCGCTCAGTTTCGACCGTGCGCGGTTGACGCGGCTCTTGATGGTGCCGACCGCGCACCCGCAGATGGCAGCAGCGTCCTCATAGGAGAAGCCGGACGCGCCGACCAGGATTAGCGCTTCGCGCTGGTCCTGCGGAAGCTTGTCGAGCGCCACGCGGAACTCCTCGAACTCCAGATGCGCGCTTTGCGCCGGCTGGGTTTTCAGGGTCTTGGCGTAATTGCCGTCGGCATCCTCGACCTCCCGCCGCCGCTTGCGATAGTCGGAGCGGAACAGGTTGCGCAGGATCGTGAACAGCCACGCCGGCAGGTTCGATCCGGGCTGGAACGAGTCGATGTTGGCGAGCGCGCGCAGCAGCGTCTCCTGCACCAGATCATCGGCCCGGTCGCCATTGCCGCTGAGCGAGATCGCAAAAGCGCGCAACGAGGGCACCGACGCCAGGATGTCGTCGCGAAGTGAGTCTGTGAGGGGCATTAGTCCCTCCCGTCGGGTTTGGCAGTTTGCTGGTCGCCGGTCGCCCCGGGGGCATCGAGCTTCTTGATCAGCTCGGCGAAGCGGTCGGGCACGCCTTGCCGCACCACATCGTCATACATTGCCCTGAGCTGGTGCCCGATCCTCGATTGAATCTCGGTGTTGAGCCGCCCCGGCTTTCCGGGGGCCGCTACTTTGCTGGCTTGAGACTTTACATCCTTCATGACCTGTTCCACGCTTCCCCGAGAGTTAAGTCCCTGTAGCTTCAAGAATTATCCTTGATTCCGAGGCCTTGTCTGTCGTTCTAACGGGGCTAATTCCAACTGCGCCGGAAAGTTCCCGGGACCAAGGGAACTTTTTGTGGGCTGGAACGTAATCCCGCACACAAGGGAACCGGGTCACCCGTCGGGGAAGTTTTTGGCCCAGGAACTCGACATGAAGCAATTGTACTCAGAGCAGGATATGGAGTGGGGATGTCGCGATCACAGCTTGTTGCCGAACATTTACCGTTATTGCGGCGCTACGCCCGTGCGCTGACGGGAAATCAGGCCTCTGGCGACGCCTATGTCGGGGCGATGCTGGAAGCCCTGCTGCAGGACCCGGCCTTGCTCGAGGAGCAGCACGGCCCGCGCGCCGGCCTGTTCCGGCTGTTCACAAAGATCTGGAATTCGGTTTCGCTCAACGATGATTCCGACATCGCGACGCTGCCGATGCCGTCGGAGCGACGGCTGTCGAACATCACGCCGCTGCCGCGGCAGGCCTTCCTGCTGCTGTCGCTGGAGGGTTTTTCCGAGGAGGAAGTGGGCTGGATTCTCGATATCGATGTCGCCGAGACGCGCATGCTGGCCGATAC
The DNA here is from genome assembly GCF_030697065.1 of Bradyrhizobium sp. Taxonomy (GTDB): domain Bacteria; phylum Pseudomonadota; class Alphaproteobacteria; order Rhizobiales; family Xanthobacteraceae; genus Bradyrhizobium. The sequence goes on along the minus strand of NZ_JAUYQU010000115.1, from coordinate 22,421 downwards.
CGCCGGCCGTGAAATGGCCGCCGAGATCGCCACCGACGTGCTGATCATCGAGGACGAGACTTTCATCGCGATGGATCTCGAGAGCCTGGTCAAGAACCTCGGTCACAATGTGATCGGCGTCGCCCGCACCCATGCCGACGCCATCGCGCTGGCAAAGAACCGCAAGCCCGGCCTGATCCTTGCCGACATCCAGCTCGCCGACGGCTCATCCGGCCTCGATGCCGTCAACGAACTTTTGAAGGTATTCGAGGTGCCGGTGGTGTTCATTACCGCCTATCCCGAACGCTTCCTGACCGGCGAGCGCCCCGAGCCGGCGTTCCTGATCTCCAAGCCGTTCCAGCCCGCGATGGTCTCCGCCGTCGCCAGCCAGGCGCTGTTCTTCCAGCGCAACTCGCGCAACCGGGTGCCGCGGGCCGCAGCGAGCTGAGCGGGAAGCGGTTGGGTTGAAATGAGTTCGGCGCGCTGCGGAAGCGCGCCGATTTTTTTTTGGCCGAGATGCGAACCCGCATTCTATCTTTGCATGGGGTTGTTTTGGGCTTTTCGCAGTAGCCCGCCTGCCGGCGCCGCCACTCCGTTCCTAATCGTCCGAATTAAGCCTGCCCAACGGCGACGTCAGCTCGCACACCACGCCGCCCGGCCGGTAATATGTCCGCACCTCGCCGCCAAAATCGTTCGGCAGCATTTTCTCGATCAGGCGCGAACCGAAGCCCTTCTTCATGGGCTCGGTCACGACGGGGCCGCCGCTCTCGGTCCAGCTGAAGCGGAAGCTGGGAACGCCGTCGATGGGCTGGTCCGACCATGCCACCGCGACACTGCCGTGGCCGGACAGCGCGCCGTATTTGGTGGCGTTGGTGGCGAGTTCGTGGATCGCAACTGCCAGCGCCAGGGCCTGCCTGGCGGTCAAATGCAGATCGGGTCCGCCGAAGCTGATCTGGCCCCGGCCGGTGCGATGCGCCGCCAGCGCGCCTTCGACGACGTCCCGGATCGGTGCGCTGGCCCAGCTTCCTTGTGTGAGCAGATCGTGGGCGCGGCTCAGGGTCATCAGCCGCGCCGCGAATGCTTCTCGGGCGTTGGCGACACTGTCGCCCTGCATGGTCTGGTTGGCGATGGCGCCGACCATTGCGAGCGTGTTCTTGATGCGGTGCTGCAGTTCGAGCGTCAGCACCTCCTGGCGTTCGATCGCCTCTTTCAGTTCGGTGACCGCGCGCCATTCCTCGGTGATGTCGCGTGAGACCGACAGCAGATGCGACGGCTTGCCGTCGGCGCCCATGATCGGGGAGACCTGTACGTCCCAGTGGCGCGGGTTGCCCCGGGCGGTATTGGCCGGGCCCTTGAAGCGCCCGATGCCGCCGGCCCTGGCGGCCTCTACCGCGCGTTTCGCCTCCGCATTGCCGTCTCCTGTCCAGAACTCCGGCCAGGGGCAGCCCTTTAGCGACCCGAAGTCGTCGACTTCCATGACCCTCTGGCCGCCTTCGCTCATGAATTGCAATCGGCCATCGAGATCCAGAATCTTGATGCAGTCGCCGCATCCCGCCAGCACGCTGCGCAACACGTCTTCATTGTCGGCCAGGCCATTTCCGGCGGCCATCAATTCGGTGCGCAGGGGAGAAGGAGCCGGCGTTACTCTGGCCGAAGGCATTGAAACCGTTCCGTACTCAAAAAGGGCCACAGCTAGCCGGCGAGACCGGGTTCCGGCACATCATCAGCTGATCATATATCAGACCGATGCGATCGCCGCAGGCATCGTTGCCACCAAGGCAAAAAGCAGGGCGCGACTGGCATCACCACAGTCGCGCCCTACGTCACCGGTCAATGGGGCAGGGGGGAAGACCGGCTGTCTGGATGACGCGCAGCCCCGAAACTCGTTCCCACCGCCCAAAACTTTTTCAGACACGGTTAAGTGATGGCCGTCGGCCAGAACCCGGCGGGTTCCCTCGCGTTGTGGCTGTGTTCGCCAATGGGGCGAGGGAATCAACCGACATGTCGCAGCTCTCAAAAGCAGTTTTCGTTCCAAGGGCACTCCTTGGCGCGATCGCCGTTTCGCTGACCCTCGGCGCCGTTCAGTTTGCATCTGGCCACGATCTCGCTCGCGGACAGCAGGCGCCAAACGACACCCCGGTAACCGTCATCAATCGGGCGGCCAAGGCCGATCGCGCCGCCGGTATCGGACCGGTTGTGCAGACTCAGACCATCTCGCTGCGGCCGGAGAGCCTTGCCGATACGTCGGTTCTGGTACGGATACCGGTCGCCCGGAAGCCGGAGCCGGAAGCGCGCAACGCCCCCGCTGCGCCCTCGCTGTTCAAGTCCGACCGCCGCAAGGCCCCGCTGGGCTGCGAGCCCTCGTTCAGCGTGTTGACCGAAGCCGCCAGGCAGCTGCAGCCCGGCCGCTGCGTCACATAATCGTTCGCAGTCTTCTACTCCTCGTCGTCCTGCTTCTTGCTGCCGCCGATGCCCTTCAGCTTGGCGAACACCGCATCGACGTTGAGGTCGTCGCGCTGCTTCTCGGATGGCTCGAATTCCGGCTCCTTGCGGGCGGTGGTCTCCGAGGCCGGCAGCAGGGTGGCGCCGCCATAGGCTGACTCCATCGGCTTTTCCTTGGCCGCGCGCTGCACCTCGAAATCGAGCTCGATTTGTGAGCACAGGCCGAGCGTCACCGGGTCCATCGGGGTCAGGGTCGAGGCATTCCAGTGGGTGCGGTCGCGCACGCTGGCGATCGTGGTCTTGGTGGTGCCGACCAGACGCATGATCTGGGCGTCCTTCAATTCGGGGTGGTTGCGCACCAGCCACAGGATCGCGCTCGGCCGCTCGTGACGGCGCGACACCGGGGTATAGCGCGGACCCTTCTTCTTGGCCTGCGGCGGCAGCGTGACCTTGCTCTCGCCGAGCTTGAGCCGGTAATTCGGGTCCTTTTCGCCCTTTTCGATCTCGTCGCGGCTCAATTGGCCGGTCGAAATCGGATCCATGCCCTTGATGCCCTGGGCGGCGTCGCCGTCGGCGATGGCGCGGACCTCGAGCGGGTGCATCTTGGTGAAATCGGCCACCTGGTCGAAGGTCAGCGCGGTATTGTCAACCAGCCATACGGCAGTCGCTTTTGGCATCAGCGGTGCATTGCTCATGGCATATCTCCTTAGCGCTTCGCCCGCCTTTTGGAGGCGAAGCCGGTGGTCATCAGCGATGACGGGAATTACGCCCTATATAAGCCGTCTGGGGCTAACCACGCAATGGTTTGCTGACCGGCCTTGACACCGCCCGAAAGCCGTCCCAAGTCCTTAAATGAATTGTCCTTGTAAGAAATTGACCGTTCCCTGCCCGGCGGCGAGGGGTTAGCCGGTCCGAGATTTGTCCCCATGCAGGCCAAACCACCGCTTAAAATCGTGCTTTGTTCGCCACGCGGCTTTTGCGCCGGCGTGGTGCGGGCGATCGACACCGTGGAGCGGGCGCTGACCATCTATGGCGCCCCGGTCTATGTCCGCCACGAGATCGTCCATAACCGCTATGTGGTCGACAGCCTCAGGACCAAGGGCGCGATTTTCGTCGAGGAACTGGCCGAAATCCCCGACAATACCAACGCGCCGGTGGTATTTTCGGCCCATGGTGTGCCCAAATCGGTACCGGCGGATGCCCGCGCCCGCAACTTCTTCTCGCTCGACGCCACCTGCCCGCTGGTCACCAAGGTGCACCGCGAGGCCGCGATCCATTTCAAGCGCGGCCGCGAAATCCTCCTGATCGGGCATTCCCACCACCCCGAAGTGGTCGGCACGCTGGGCCAGCTGCCGGTCGGCGCCGTGACGCTGATCGAGACCGCGGAAGACGCCAAGACCTTCACGCCGAAGGATCCCAACAATCTGGCCTTCGTGACCCAGACGACGCTGTCGATCGACGACACCGCCGAGATCGTCGCGCTGCTGAAGGAGCGGTTTCCCAATATCTCCGGCCCGCACAAGGAAGACATCTGCTACGCCACCACCAACCGCCAGCTCGCGGTCAAGAAGGTGGCGCCGGTGGTCGATGCCCTGATCGTGGTCGGCGCGCCGAACTCGTCGAACTCGCAGCGGCTGCGCGAAGTCGCCGAGCGCGAGGGCTGCCCGGTTTCGGTGCTGGCGCAGCGCGCCAGCGACATTGACTGGAAAATGTTCGAGGGCATCAAGAGCCTGGGCATCACCGCGGGCGCCTCGGCGCCCGAAGTGATCGTCGAGGAGATCATGGGCGCCTTCGCCGAGCGTTACGAACTGCATGTGGAGACGGTATCGGCCGCGGAAGAGAACGAGTTCTTCCCGCTGCCGCGTTCGCTGCGGCCCGACGCGGCGTAGCCGGTCATGGCGGTCTACACCGACGTCGCCGCCGACGAGCTTGCGGAATTCCTCGGGGCCTACGACATCGGCGAACTCCTGTCCTACAAGGGCATTGCCGAGGGCGTCGAGAATTCCAATTTCCTGCTGCACACCACATCAGGCCATTTCATCCTGACGCTGTATGAGAAGCGGGTCGCCAGGAGCGAGCTGCCGTTCTTTCTCGGCCTGATGACCCATCTGGCCTCTCGCGGCATCATCTGTCCGCAACCGCTGAAGAACCGAAGCGGCGAGGCCCTGAGCGAGCTGGCCGGCCGGCCGGCCGTCATCATCAATTTCCTCGAAGGCATCTGGCCGCGCAAGCCGAACGCCGCGCACTGCGCCGGCGTAGGCCAGGCGCTGGCGAAAATGCATCTGGCAGGCCGCGATTTTGCGATGACGCGGCCCAATGCCCTGTCGGTGGCGGGTTGGCGCCCGCTGTTCGAACAGGCCGCCTCGCGCGCCGACGAGCTGCAGCACGGCCTGCGCGATTTTCTCGACGCCGAGCTCAATTATCTCGAAGGCAATGTCTGGCCGAAGAATTTGCCGCTGGGCGTCATCCACGCCGACCTGTTCCCCGACAATGTGTTCTTTCTCGGCGAGCGGGTGTCCGGCCTGATCGATTTCACGTTCGCCTGCAATGACATGCTGGCCTACGACGTGGCGATCTGCATCAACGCCTGGTGTTTCGAAAACGATTGTTCGTTCAACGTGACCAAGGCGCGCGCCTTTCTCGGCGCCTACGGCCGGGAGCGCGAATTGAGCGAAGCCGAACAGAATGCGCTGCCGCTGCTGGCGCGCGGTGCCGCGCTGCGCTTCCTGTTGACCCGCCTGGTCGATTTTCTCAACGTGCCCGCGGGCGCGCTGGTGCGCCCGAAGGACCCGCTGGAATATGTCCGCAAGCTGCGCTTCCAGCAGGGCGTCGCCGGCTTCCGCGATTACGGCCTCGAAACCTCAGGGTTGCCGGCGTGAATTCACGGCCCGCGGTCACCATCCACACCGACGGCGCCTGCTCGGGCAATCCGGGTCCGGGCGGCTGGGGCGCGATCCTGAAATTCGGCGAGGTCGAGAAGGAATTGAAGGGCGGCGAGGCGCACACCACCAACAACCGCATGGAATTGATGGCGGCGATCTCGGCGCTGGAAACCCTGAAGAAGCCGTGCAGCGTCGATCTCTACACCGACAGCCAGTATGTCCGTCAGGGCATCACCGGCTGGATCCATGGCTGGAAGAAGAACGGCTGGCGCACCTCGGACAAGAAGCCGGTCAAGAACGTCGATCTGTGGCAGCGGCTGGACGCCTCGCTGCACCAGCACCAGGTGCGCTGGCACTGGGTCAAGGGCCACGCCGGCCACGACGCCAACGAGCGGGCCGATCAGCTCGCCCGCGAGGGCGTCGCGATGGGGCGGCTGAAGACGTAGGTCGAAGGGTGAGGCGTCTCTTCCCCTCTCCCCTTGTGGGAGAGGGTGGACGCGTTGCGCAGCATCGCGGACGGGTGTGGGGTCTGTCTCCGCGGATAGAGACCCCTCATCCGGCGCGGACTTCGTCCGCGCCACCTTCTCCCACAAGGGGAGAAGGGAAGAAAGGCCGATGCTACAGCTGTCCGAGCAGCGTATCGCCGCCGGAAACCTCAACCTTGCCCGGCGCCGGCTCGAGATTGATCTTCTTCACCACGCCGTCCTCGACCAGCATCGAGTAGCGCTTGGAGCGGATGCCGAGGCCGTTGCCTGAAGCATCCAGTTCCATGCCGATCGCCTTGGTGAAGTCGGCGTTGCCGTCGGCGAGGAAGGTGGCCTCGTCGCGCTGGTCGGTGTCGCGCTTCCAGGCGCCCATGACGAAGGCGTCGTTGACCGAGACGATCGCGATGGTGTTCACGCCCTTGTCCTTGATGGCATAGGCGTTGAGGAAAATGCTGGGCAGATGCATCTTGTGGCAAGTGCCGGTGTAGGCGCCGGGCACCGCGAACAGCGCGACCTTCTTGCCCTTGAAGATGTCATCGGTGGTCTTGACCTGCGGCCCTTCCGCCGACATCACGCGAAACTTGGCTTCCGGCAGTTTGTCGCCAATATTGATGGTCATCGTCAATTCTCCTTGAATGTGCGGATGTTTCTTAGACCGGGCGGATGAGGCGCACAATATTCAGCGGCGCGGAAACAGCAATGGCCCGGCGGGTTCAACTTCATCCGGCGGAGCCCGTCGGCAGCGCAATGGCGCCGCCGACGTGTTCCTCACCGTGAGGTATGAGGATAATTGTCAGGCCGCCGCGGCCTTCTTTTCGTCGCGCAGTTCGCGGCGCAGGATCTTGCCGACGTTGGTCTTGGGCAGGTCGGCCCGGAATTCGACCTGTTTGGGAATCTTGTAGTTGGTCAGTTGTTCGTGACAGAACTTGACGAGGTCCTCGGCTGTGAGGTTGGGATCCTTCTTGACCACGAACGCCTTGACGGCTTCGCCCGACTTGGCGTCCTGCACGCCGATCACGGCGCATTCGAGCACGCCGGGATGCATCGCGATCACTTCCTCGACCTCGTTGGGATAGACGTTGAAGCCGGATACCAGGATCATGTCCTTCTTGCGGTCCACGATCTTGGTGTAGCCGCGCTCGTCCATCACGCCGATATCGCCGGTGCGGAAGAAGCCGTCCGCGGTCATCACGTTCGCGGTCTCTTCCGGCCGGTTCCAGTAGCCGGTCATCACCTGCGGGCCCTTGGCGCAGATTTCGCCCGGCGTGCCGAGCGGCACTTCGTTACCGTCATCGTCGCGGATCGAGATATAGGTCGACGGCACGGGAATGCCGATCGAGCCCGAGAACTTGTCGGTGTCGGCGGGGTTGCAGGTCAGGGTCGGCGAGGTTTCCGACAGGCCGTAGCCTTCCGACAGCGCGCAGCCGGTGACCTTCAGCCATTTTTCCGCGACCGCCTTTTGGGTTGCCATGCCGCCGCCGAACGAGGTTTTCAGCTTGGAGAAGTCGACCTTGTCGAAACCGGGCGAGTTCAGCAGGCCGTTGTAGAGCGTATTGACCGCCGGGAAGCTGTTGACCTGGTACTTCATCAATTCCTTGATGAAGCCGGGCATGTCGCGCGGGTTGGGGATCAGCAGGTTGACGCCGCCGGCCCGCACCCCGAGCAGGAAGCACGCCGTCAGCGCGAAGATGTGATAGAGCGGCAGCGCGCAGACGATGAACAGTTCGTCGACATGCGGCGGCTTCTTCAAGGCGGGCTGCAGCCAGGCGTCGTTCTGCAGCACGTTGGCCAGGATGTTGCGATGAAGCAGCGTCGCGCCCTTGGAAACGCCGGTAGTGCCGCCGGTATATTGCAGGAAGGCGACGTCATCGAGCGTCAGCGTCGGTTTGTTCAGCTTCATGCCGCGGCCGGCCGCGACCGCGTCGTTGAAAGATACCGAGCCCGGGAGAGACCAGGCCGGCACCATCTTCTTGACGCGGCGCACCACCAGATTGACGATCATGCCCTTGAAGCCGAGCAGATCGCCCATGCTGCCGACGATGACATGCTTGACCGCGGTCTTCGCGATCACCTGCTGCACCGTATGCGCGAAGTTCTCGAGCACGATGATCGCCTCGGCGCCGGAATCCTTCAACTGATGCTCGAGCTCGCGCGGGGTATAGAGCGGATTGACGTTGACCACCGCGTAGCCGGCGCGCAGCACGGCAGCGGTCGCTACCGGATATTGCAGGACGTTCGGCATCATCAGCGCGACGCGCGCGCCCTTCGCCAGCCCCTTGCTCTGCAGATAGGCGCCGAGCGACTGCGACATCTCGTCGAGATCGCGGTAGCTGATCGACTTGTCCATGCAGATGAAGGCTCTGCGGTCGGCGAATTTCTTGAAGCTCTCCTCCAGCAACTCGACCAGCGATGTGTACTGGTTGACGTCGATATCGCTGGGCACGCCGGCCGGATATTGCTTGAGCCAGATCCGCTCCATGGTACTTCCCCTCTGGTTTGCTTCCCGTTTTCCTGGCCGGGACGCCGTATTTCGGCCAGTATTGAGCAATGCAGCCGCCGATGGCAAGCGGCTGCGCGCTATCGACGCATTGTCGGTCAGGAATGGCCGGTCCGGGCGGCCGAATGCGTCACTAACCGCGCGGCGCCGCGGTGGAAGGTTTGGCGCTCGAAGGTTTGGCGTCGGACGGCTTGGCGTCGGACGGCTTGGCCTCGGTGCTCCTGGGAGCGCGCTTCGCGGCGGGCTTCGGCGCCGGCTTTTCGGCGGACTGTTCGGCAGGCTTTTCTGCGGCCTTGGGCTTGGCAGCCTGCGCAGGTTTGGGCTTGGCCGTTGCGGTCACGGGCTTTTCCGCGGCTTTGGGGGCGGCCTCTGGCTTGGCGAGGGCCTGCCTGGCCGCTGCCGGTTTGGCGGCGGATTTGCCGTCGGACTTGACCTCCGACTTGGCCTCCGACTTGGCCTCCGATTTGGCTTCCGTGCCCGCCTGGCCGGCTTCGAGCGCGCCCGGTTTCTTGGCCGCGACCCGCGGTTTCTTGGTGCGCTGCTTGGGCGTCTGCTTTTGCTCGTCGACGGCCGCCGCGGCAATCAGGGCGGCGCCTGTCTTCTTGGGACCGGTGTAGACGACGACAGGCTCCGATGCCGCGGGCGCCGCTGCCATCAATTCGGACGGCTTCGCCATCGGCGCCTGCAGCCCGGCGGTGAAGAAGGTGACGGCGGATTCGCCGCTGCTGGCATTGCCGTTGCTGGCAACGGTGTCCGGGTCCTCGTCGGTCGCAGGGCGCTTGCGCTTTCCGTTGCATATTTCGTCGCGCAGGTTCGGCGGCGAGGCGTCGATCGGCACCAGATTGTCGACCGTGCCGAGCGAGGGGCGCAGCCAGCTCAGCGTGTTGTCGGCAAAGCCGCGCTCGAGCAGTTGCGCCGCCTTCACCGCGCGGGCCTGGCCCGAGGACGAGCCGAGCACCACCGCGATCAGCCGCCTGCCGTTGCGTGTGGCCGACGCCACCAGATTGTAGCCGGAGGCGCAGATGAAGCCGGTCTTGAAGCCGTCGGCGCCGGGATAGCGCCCGATCAGCTTGTTGAAATTCTGCGTGACCCGCCGGCCGTAGCGGATCGAGGGCGTGTGCATGAAATATTCGTATTCCGGCAGATCGCGAATGATGGCGCGCGCCAGCATGGCGAGATCGCGCGCCGAGGTGACCTGGCCCTCGGCAGGCAGGCCGTTCGGATTGACGTAGGTGGTCTGCGTCATGCCGAGCCTGAGCGCAGTCTGGTTCATCTGTGCCGAGAATCCGTCGACCGAACCGGCGACGCCCTCGGCGAGCACCACGGCGATGTCGTTGGCCGATTTCACCATCATCATGTGCAGGGCGTTTTCGACCGTAACCTGGGTGCCCGGCTTGAAGCCCATCTTGGATGGCGACTGCGAGGCCGCGACAGGCGATACCGTGAGCGTGCTCTCGAGCGACAGCCGGCCTTCCTTGACCGCCTTCAACGTGACATAGGCGGTCATCATCTTGGTGACGGATGCGGGGTACCAGGGATAGGTGGCGTTCTCCGCCTGCAGCACCTTGCCGGTGTCGGCTTCAACGACCAGCAGCGCCTCCGCATGCGCGGCACGCGGCGCAATGACGGCGAGCGCAGCGCCGACAACGATCCAGCTCAGCGAAATCTTGCGAAGCGAAGGCAAAGGAAAATGCACTATGCGATTCCGGTCCTTTGAGACCCGCCTGCGAACAGGAGGTCCTGGGTGTGACGTGCGGGTTTCAAGCGTGTCCGGCGCATGCAAATCTATACCGGCTTGCCGGTTCGGAATAGAGGCTGTGCGATTAAATCGTGGACGAAATAGGTCAGATACCGGCGATACTTAAGTCTTGACAGCCGTGCTGTCGGGCGGTGGCGTCTGGATGCTGGCCCGGGCATTTTCCTGGACCATGAACTGGGCCCTTGCGAGTTCCGCAAAGCGGCCGCCTTGCGCCACCAGTTCGTCGAAAGTTCCACTTTCGATCACCCGGCCATTGTCGAACATCAGGATGCGCGTGGCGTGGCGGATGGTGGAGAGCCGGTGCGCGATCACGAAAGTGGTGCGGCCCTTCATCACCTCGTCCAGCGCGGCGTTGAGTTTGGACTCGGTGACGGCATCGAGCGCGCTGGTGGCCTCGTCGAGGATCAGGATCGGCGGATCCTTCAGCAGCGCGCGGGCGATCGACAACCGCTGTCGCTCGCCGCCGGACAGCATGCGTCCGCGCTCGCCGGCACTGGTCTGGAATCCCTGCTCGCCGCGCTCGATGAAATCCAGCGCCTGGGCGCGGCCGGCCGCAATCCGCAATTCCTCGTCCGTCGCGTCCGGCTTGCCGACCCGCAGGTTCTCCGCGATCGATCGGTTGAACAGCAGCGCTTCCTGGAACACGACGCCGATGTTCCGCCGCAGCGCGGTCAGCGTCAGGCCGCGGACGTCCATGCCGTCGACCCGGATGAAGCCCGACTGCGGATCGAAGGCGCGATGCAGCAGTGCGATGGCGGTGGATTTGCCGGCCCCGGTGGCGCCGACCAGCGCGATGGTCTGGCCGGGCAGCGCGGTGAAGGACAGGTCCTCGACCGCAGGCCGCTTGCCGTCATAGGAGAACGATACGTCCTTGAACTCGACCATGCCCGACAGCCGGCCGGGATCGATCGCGTCGGGCCGGTCGCGCACCGCGGGCACCGCGTCCAGTACGTTGAAGAATTCCTGCAGACGCGGCGCTTCCATGAACACGCTGTTGACGAAGGAAACCACCTGCTCGAGCTTCTGGATCAGCATGGTGGCGAAACTCACGAACATCACGATCTCGCCGACGGTGGTGAGGCCCTGTTCGTGCAGCGCAATGCCGACGGTGAAGATCGCCAGCACCGTGATGGTGGTCGACGCCCGCGTGATGACGGTGACGAGAGCCCACCACGACAGCACCGGCATCTGCACCGCCAGCAGCTTGTCGGCGACGTATCGCAGGCCCTGCACTTCGGCCTGGATGCGCACGAAACTCTGCACCAGCGCGACATTGCCGAGCGCGTCGGAGGCGCGCGCGGAGAGGTCGCTGTAATGCGCCTCGACCTCGCTTTGCATGCCGTAGGTCTTGCGCACCACCAGCGTGGTCAGCACCGTGAACACCACGCACAGGATGAACAGCAGGACCGCCAGCCGCCAGTTGATGTAGAGCGCCAGCGGCAGCAGCACCACCAGCGACAGGATCGCGGCAAAATGCTCCCGGAAGAATCCGAGCCACAGCCGCCACAGCGAGTCGGTGCCGTTCAGCATCACCTTCATCAGCCGGCCGGAATGGGTGCCGGTGTGGAAGGTCAGCGGCAGCTGCATGATGTGCTCGAAATAATTGGTCAGCACGACCTGGCGTTGCCGGTGCGCCAGCCGGTCGGCGTGCAGCGCGACCGCGGCGCTGCAAAGGATCGTGAACAGGCCGAACGCCGCCCACGCCGCCAGCAGCGGCCAGGCCGAGGACGATGCCAGCGGGCCTCCCGTCGGCTTGCCGGAGAGCACGTCGACGATGCGGCCGAACAACACGGGCTCGGCGAATTGCGCGCCGGCCAGCAGCAGATTGGCGCCGGCCAGGATCCAGCCCAGCCGCGCCTCCTTGCCGAGCAGTTCGAGGACGCGGGTATAAAGGCGAAACATGGACATGCGGGCGGGACTCGCGGGACAGCGGATCGGCGCATTCTAATCAGGGATCGCCGCGGAGATACAGCGCTACGCTGCTTTCTTCCTCAATTGATCATGCGGTCGCCTGGTGCGGGCAGGAAGGAATCGTCGAAAATATCGGCTGCAGCCGGCCGCTTCTGAAACTTGAAGTCCTCGGCGATCTGATCGACCGAGCGACCGAAACGGGCGGGGTCGATGCCGCCGATGCCGTCGCGTTTCACGTCGCCGGTCAGGATGTTGTCGCGAAGGACGGTGCGCAGGCGCTCCAGCTCGAGGTCCCGCGATCCGCCGTCCATCCGGCTGACGACCTCGTCCGCCGCGCGTCCCGGCTGCTTGATGGCCAGTTGGGTGCCGGCCACCACCGCGCGCAGAAAACCCTTCACCGCCTCGGGCTTGGCGGCCGCGAATGCCGGATTGACGATCAGCGCGAAGCCGTAGGCTTCGCTGCCGTAATCGGCGTAACGCAGCACGGCAAGGTCGTCGGCGGGAATGCCGCGGTCCCGCAGATTGATCCCCGAAAGGTAGGAAAAGCCGGTCACGGCGTCGACCTGGCCGGCCGACAGCATCGGCTCGCGCACGGCGGCGCTGATCTTGCTCTGCTTGACGCTTGCGGTCTTGATACCGTTCTGCCGCGCCAGCGCCGGCCACAGCCGGATCGACAGGTCGCCCTCGGGGACGCCAAGCGCCTTGCCCTCGATATCGGAGAGCGCCCGAACGCCCCGGCTCTTGCGGGCCATGATGGCATAGGGTGCCTTGTTGAACAGCACGAACACCGCCTTGATCGGCGGCGCGCCAGGCTTGTCGCGAAACCGGATCAGTTCGTTGATGTCGACCAGCGCGAGGTCGCTGGTCCCCGCGGCGACGCGGGCGATGCCGTCCAGCGATCCGCTGGCGGTATGGGTGCTGACCGCGAGCCCCTCCGCCGCGAACAAACCGCGGCTCGCTGCCAGCACGAACGGGGCGGCGCCGGCGTCGATCGGTCGGTCGAGGGAAAACTGGATGGCGACCGGAGGTCGCGTTTCGCCCGCAGCGTCGCATTCCCCCGCGCCGAGCCCCATGCCGAAGCCGAGACTCAGCAGGCCAAGCAGCGAACTCAGGAAGCCGCGATCGGTTATGGTCGAAATTCCACGCATTGCGATTACTTCTGGCGGACCGACGCCAGTTGTAGCGCCGGCTACGTTTGTTTCATGACGCCGGGGGCGTCGGAGGTGGGCATTCTGTCGCATCACCCTGAACGGGTGATGACTGCCACGATTTCGACACCGATTGTTCAGCTTGCATTCGGATTGGGGAACCTAATATGAGGCCAGTGGTTAGCTTTCCGAGGCCTGCCAGGCCAGACGACCACGGAGGACATCAAATGTTCGCGCGTAAAGCCTTGTTTTCATCGGTCAGCCGCGCCCTTGTCGTCGCGACCATCGCTGCCGTGGCCGTGACCGCGTTCGAGCCGTCCACGGCCCGCGCCGGATCCGCCCCGGCAGGGCAGGGCCTTTCGACGGCTGTGGCCAGCGATGCCACCGATTTCAGCGCCCGTCGGCGACACGCCCGTCGCGGCGGCGGTAACGCTGCAGCGGCAGCCGCTTTCGTCGGTATCGTCGGCACCGGTCTCGCTATCGCAGCGACACAGAACCGCCGGCACTATTATTACGACCGCGGACCGACCTATTACGGCGGAGGCCCGGTCTATTATGGCGGCGGTCAGCCCTACTATGGCGGCGGACACTACCGAGGCGGCTATCCCAGCAACCATTACGGCCGCGGCGGCGCCTTCGATACCCTGACGCCCCATCACCGCTGGTAACCATCGCCAAGGGCCTGTTCACTCCACGGAGGAGATCGTGATGTTCGCGCGTAAGATTTTGCTTTCATCGGGCGGTCGCGCCGCTGTTGTCGCAACGGTTGCGGCGTTGGCATTGACCGCGTTCGAGCCGTCAACGGCTCGGGCCGGATCCGCGCCCGCAGGCCAAGGCTTGTCGCAAGGCTTGTCGGCGGCGGCGACCAGCGATGCTACCGACTTCAGCGCCCGTCGCCGGCATTATCGCGGAGGCGGAGGCGCCGCTGCGGCGGCCGCTTTCGCCGGGATCGTCGGCACCGGGATCGCCATTGCCGCGGCCCAGAATCGCCGGGACTATTACTATAGCGGCGGGCCGGCCTATTACGGCGGTGGCCCGGTCTACTATGGCGGCGGCCCCTATTATGGCGCTCAGCCCTATTATGGTGGCGGCTACTATGGCGGCGGATATTACGGCTCGAAGGCGGGCGTGCCGCGTTTCAACGGACATCCGATCGCCAACTGGTAAACGCCGGTTTCCGACCTGAATCGATCCGCCGGCATCTTAACGATGCCGGCGGATTTTTATGCGCGGAAGCGGCGAGTGAACGGGCCGTTAACACGCTTTGCATCGGTTTCGATTAGGCTTTGAGAATGGGTGATTCGCTCGAACGGCTTTATCAGGCTGTCCTCGCGGCCAAGGATCTCGATCCGGCCGTGTCGCGGACCGCACGGCTGTTTCAGCGTGGCCCGGCCAAGATGGCCAAGAAACTGGCGGAAGAAGCCATCGAGGTCGTGATCGATGCCGTCAACGGCAATTCCGATGCGGTCGTCCGCGAGAGCGCCGATCTGCTCTACAATCTCACCGTGTTGTGGGCGTCCGCCGGCGTGCGGCCCGAGGACGTCTGGCGCGAGATGGAGCGGCGCGAGCACCTGCTCGGAATCGCCGAGAAGTTGCCGAAGGAGCCGGCCAAATCGCCGGCGAATACGCCCCCAGCCGTCGCGCCTCCGGCAGATCGGCGGCGAATTGTCGCGCTTGAGGGACGCAGCCTGCGAAAGCGGCACTAGACCTCGCAAATTTCTCCTTTCCACCGGCATGGACAAATTCGCTCCATGGTGGTTCATCGCGCCATGCTGAGACGAATCTACGATTGGTGCATCGAGTCCGCCCACAAGCCCTATTCCGTCTGGATCATGGGCGCGGTGTCGTTCGCGGAAAGCTCGTTTTTTCCGGTGCCGCCGGATGTGATGCTGATCCCGATGGCCTTGGCGCGGCCGGAGCGGGCCTGGTACTACGCCACGATCTGCACCATCACCTCGGTGCTGGGGGGCGTCGTCGGCTACGCGATCGGTGCGCTGCTCTATGATTCGCTGGGGCAGTGGCTGATCCAGATTTACGGCCTCAGCGGCAAGGTCGAGGCCTTCCGCGCCTCCTATGCTGAATGGGGCGCCGTGATCATCATCGGCAAGGGTCTGACGCCGATCCCGTACAAGCTGGTGACGATCACCTCGGGCTTTGCCGATTACAACATCTGGCTCTTCATCCTGTGCTCGATCATCGCCCGGGGCGGCCGTTTCTTCGTGGTCGCGATCCTGCTCAACCGCTACGGCGAATGGATCCGGGCCCAGATCGAGAAGCGTCTGGGCCTGTGGGTGGCGCTCGGCGCCGTCGTGCTGGTGCTCGGGTTTGTCGTCGCATTCAAGCTGATCTAGGGCCGGAAAAGTCGGAATCGGCTTTCCGCGATGATCATGCCGCTCCAGCGGAAAGATCATGACCCGCCCGTCGTGAAATGCTTGGCCGGTCCGCGGCTTCGGGTTACGTTTCAGGCATGCTCGATTCAACCGGCACCTTCTCCGCATGGCTCGGGACGCGGGGAGCGACTGCAAGCGCGGCGCTCTTGATTTTCGCGCTGGCCACCGCCGCGGCATCGGCGCAGGCGGCGCCGCCGCCGTCGCTCGGCATCCAGTCGCCGGCCCAACAGTCGATGCCGGACCGGACCCAGCCGCCTGCGCCGCAGCAGAATGAAACCGCACCGCCGTCGCGGCCGGAGAATCCGGGCCTGATCAACGAAATCGAAAAATTGTGGGAGAAATCCAAATCCATCCTGCCCACACTGAAAAGTCCGCAGGAGGCGATCGAGAATTTGAACACGCGCGCCAAGGATGCCACCAGGGATGCCGGCGAGGGCCTGTCTCGCCTGGCCAAGCCCTCTTTGATGGTGACCGGCCGCATGGGGTGCCCGGTTTCAGCCAATGGCGCGCCGGACTGCAAGGCCGGCGCCGACAAGCTCTGCCAGAGCAAGGGCTACCAGGAGGGCAAGAGCCTCGATACCGACGCCGCCGAAAAATGCTCGGCCAAGGCCTACCTGCCGGGGCGAAAGCGCGAGCCGGGCGACTGCCGGACCGAAAACTACGTCACCCGCGCACTCTGCCAATAGCGTCAAAACGCAGCGCCAAAATGCAGCGTCAAAACGCAATACTTGACACTGGAAAGATTGCCTTGTTGGTAGAATGTCTGGCATCTCCAGGCTACCGCCTGGCTCGTTAAAAATAACCAGAAGGATTTTTCCGAATGTCCATGCCTGCTCTGTTCAAGGGCCGTCTGTCGATTCCGGTGATCGGTGCGCCGCTGTTCATCATCTCGGTGCCCGATCTCGTGATCGCGCAGTGCAAGGCGGGGATAGTCGGATCGTTCCCGGCGCTGAATGCGCGCCCGCCGGCCCTGCTCGACGAATGGCTGGTTCGGATCAAGGAAGAACTGGCAGCGCATGACCGGGCGCATCCCGAGCGGCTGTCGGCGCCGTTCGCGGTGAACCAGATCGTGCACAAATCGAACAACCGGCTCGATCAGGATCTGGCGCTCTGCGAGAAGCACAAGGTGCCGATGATCATCACCTCGCTCGGCGCCCGCGTGGAACTCAATCAGGCCGCGCATCGCTGGGGCGGCATCGTGTTTCACGACGTGATCAATCAGAGGTTCGCGCACAAGGCGGTCGAAAAGGGCGCCGACGGCCTGATCCTGGTGTCGGCCGGCGCCGGCGGCCATGCCGGCGAGATCTCGCCGTTCGCCTTCGTGGCGGAGACAAGGCAATGGTTCGACGGACCGATCGCGCTGTCCGGAGCGATCGGCAACGGCCGCGCCATCCGTGCCGCGCGGATCCTCGGCGCCGACTTTGCCTATATCGGCTCCGCCTTCATCGCCACCACAGAGGCCAATGCGGTGGAGGGCTACAAGCAAATGGTCACGACCTCGACCGCCGAAGACATCGTTTATTCGAGCCTGTTTACCGGCGTGCACGGCAACTATCTGAAGAAGTCGATCGTCGCGGCGGGCATGGATCCGGACAATCTGCCGGAGTCCGACCCGTCGAAAATGAATTTCGGCACCGACGCCTCGGGTGAGCGCGCCAAGCCGAAGGCCTGGAAGGAAATCTGGGGCTCGGGCCAGGGCGTCGGCAGCATCGGCAAGATCCTGCCCGCCGCCGAATTGATCGCGCGGTTCAAGCAGGAATATGACGAAGCGATCGATCCGCCGCTGTGATCCTCCGGCGAACCTAACCGAGAGCGAACCTCAATGGACGCCATTTTTCGCGTGGACGGCAATCGCGTCCTCACCAGTCCTTATGCCGCCGGGCCCTGGGATCCCGGCATGCAGCACGGCTCGGCGCCGGCCGCGCTGGTGGTTTGGGCGGCCGAGGCGATTGCGACGCCGGTGCCGATGCAGATCGCCCGCGTCACCATCGACCTGATGCGCCCGGTCCCGGTGGCGCCGCTGACGCTTGAGACCGAAGTGCTGCGGGAAGGGCGCAAAATCCAGCTCTGCGCCATCCGGCTGCGCGCCGGCGATGCCGTCGTGGTCGGCGCCACCGTGCTCAAGATCAAGAGCCAGACACTGGCGCTGCCGCCGGAGGTTCAGGATCTGCCGGTCGAACTTCCCGGGCCGGATCAATCGCGCGTCGAGCCGGCGGATTTTTCATCGAGCCCTTTTGTATCCGGCATGTCGCTGCGCGCGGCCCGCGGCAGTTTCGGCGTGCCCGGTCCCGGTGCGATCTGGTATCGCGCCGACCGGCCGCTGGTTGAGGACTCGCCGGCGTCGCAGGCGATGCGGGCGGTGGTCGCGGCGGATTTCTGCAACGGCACCTCCGCGGTGCTGGATTTCCGGCAATGGACCTTTATCAATGCCGACCTCACCGTCAGTTTCGCGCGCCAGCCGGTTGGTGAGTGGATCTTGCTCGATGCGGAGTCCTGGATCGGTCCCGATGGCGCCGGGCTCGCGATGGCGCGGCTCGCCGATACGAGGGGTTATTTTGGCCGCGCGGTGCAGAGTCTCGTGATCGAAAAGCGTTAGGCAACCGACGCGTCGGCTTCTATCCGCGGATCTTGGCGCGTTTTGAGAGATTTGTTCCCGCAAAAAAAGTTCCATTATCGGGAACGGTTGGACAGCGTGGCGGTTTTTCCCCGGTAAGGGGCTGACATGAACGCTGTCGAAGGACGTGCCAACAAGGCGAAAACCGGAATCTGGGGGCTCGACAACATCCTGTCGGGCGGATTCACGCGCGGGCATGTATTCCTCGCCGAAGGTGCCCCCGGCACCGGCAAGACGACGGTGGCGCTGCAGTTCCTGCTTGAAGGCGCCCGGGCCGGCGAAAAGTGTCTCTATATCACCCTGTCGGAGACCGAACGCGAACTGCGCGCGGGCGCGGCCTCGCATGGCTGGTCGCTGGAGGGCGGCATCGACATTTTCGAATTGCTGCCGCCGGAAAGCCTGCTCAATTCCGAACAGCAGCAGAGTCTGCTGTATTCATCCGATCTTGAACTCGGCGAGACCACCAAGCAGATTTTCGAGGCGGTTGCGCGCACACGTCCGGACCGGGTGGTGCTCGACAGCCTGTCCGAAATCCGGCTGCTGGCGCAGAGTTCGTTGCGCTATCGGCGGCAGATTCTGGCGATCAAGCACTACTTCGCGCAGTTCAATACCACCGTGTTGCTGCTTGACGATCTCACCGCCGACGTCGCCGACAAGACCGTGCACAGCGTCGCCCATGGCGTGCTGAGGCTTGAAGAGCTCGCGCCGGCCTATGGGTCTGAGCGGCGGCGCGCGCGCGTCATCAAGTATCGCGGCGTGAAATTTCGCGGCGGCTACCACGATGTCACCATCACCACCGGCGGCCTCAACGTCTTCCCGCGGCTGGTGGCATCGGAGTATCGCAGCAATTTCAGCCGCAACAAGGTGTCGAGCGGCGTCGTGGAATTCGACCAGTTGCTGGGCGGCGGCGTCGAGACCGGTTCGAGCACGCTGATTCTCGGTCCCGCCGGGACGGGCAAATCGCTTGCCACCATCGTGTTTGTCTCCGCCGCAATCAGGCGAGGCGAGAAGGCCGCGCTTTTCGTGTTCGATGAGGAGCTTGGCCTGCTGTTCTCGCGCATGAAGGGGCTCGGCATCTGCCTCGAGGAGATGCTGCGCAGCGGCAACCTGGTCATCGAGCAGGTCGATGCCGCAGAACTGTCGCCGGGCGAATTTGCCCATCGTGTCCGCAAGCGGGTCGATGAGGATCAGATCAAGACCGTCGTGATCGACAGCCTCAACGGCTATCAGGCCGCGATGCCGGAAGAGAATTCGCTGATCCTGCACATGCACGAATTGCTGCAATATCTCAACCGCAGGGGCGCCGCGACCTTCATGACGGTGGCGCAGCACGGGCTTGTCGGTGACATGAAGACGCCGGTCGACGTCACCTATCTCGCCGATACCGTGATCCTGCTGCGCTATTTCGAGGCCCTCGGCTCCGTTCGGCGCGCGATGTCGATTATCAAGAAGCGGACCGGCGCGCATGAATCCACCATTCGGGAATACCTCATTGACGGCCGCGGCCTCACCATCGGCGCGCCGCTCGAAGGGTTTCAGGGCGTGCTTCGCGGTGTGCCGGTCTATCTTGGCGAGGGCCAGCCGCTGCTGCAGGAGCAGGATGCGTGAGACCCGGAGCCTCATCCGAACGCGCCCTCATCCTGGCTCCGACCGGCCGCGACGCGGCGGTGGCCGTGGCGCTGATCCAGGAGGCGGGCTTTCACGCCGATGTCATCAGCGACATCGCAGGGCTGGTTCGGGAAATGGAAGCCGGCGCAGGCCTTGCCGTCATCGCCGACGAGGCCATCAAAACCACCGATCTGCGCGGCGTGATGAACTGGCTGGCAGATCAGCCCTCATGGTCCGATTTTCCGATCGTGCTGCTGACGCACCAGGGCGGCGGTCCGGAGCGCAATCCCGATGCGGTACGTCTCGGACAGGCGCTGGGCAACGTTACCTTCATCGAACGGCCGTTTCATCCAACCACGCTGGTGAGCATCGTCGGCTCCGCGATCCGGGGCCGCCGCCGCCAGTACCAGACCCGCGCCATTCTCGCCGACCTCACCGAAAGCGAAGGCCTGCTGCAGACGGCGTTGAACGCCGGCCATCTCGGTGCGCTGGAGTTGCACCTGCCCGGGTTCGAACTCGAAGCTTCCGATACCTGCAAGGCGTTTTTCGGGCGCAAGCCCGATGAGCCGTTCTCTTATCAGGACCTTCTGGCCTCAATTCATCCGGACGATCGTATCAGGCGCACCGAAGTGATGGAGCGGACCATCAAGACCGGCCGCGACTACAGCATCGAATACCGCGCCATCTGGCGAGACGGATCGCAGCACTGGATCGATGTCCGTTCGCGCGCGGTTCGCGCGCCGGACGGCAGCATCAAATCGCTGGTCGGCGTTTCCTCCGATATCACCGCGCGCAAGCTCGCCGAAATCGAGCGCGAGAACCTGCTGTCGCAGCTGGCTGCCGAGCGTACCGCGCTGGCGGAACTGACCGCCACGCTGGAACAGCGCGTCGAGCAGCGCACCGCCGATCTGATGAAGGAAGTCGCGGCGCGCGAAAGGGCGCAGGAGCAGTTGCGCCAGGCGCAGAAGATGGAGACCATCGGCCAGCTCACCGGCGGCGTCGCGCATGACTTCAACAATCTGTTGATGGCGGTGATGGGCAATCTCGATCTGCTGCGCAAGCGCATTCCCGACGACCCGCGCCTGCACCGGCTGATCGACGGCGCGCTGCAGGGCGCCGAGCGCGGCGCGTCGCTGACCCAGCGCCTGCTGGCGTTCGCCCGCCAGCAGGATCTTCGCGCGGTGTCGGTGGATCTGCGGTCCCTGATCCAGGGCATGATCGACCTGCTCGAGCGCTCGCTCGGTCCGCGCGTCGTATTGCGGCTGGACATTCCGGAGGGGTTGCCGCCGGCGCGGATCGACGCCAATCAGCTCGAACTGGCGATCCTCAACCTCGCCATCAACGCGCGCGACGCCATGGAAGACAGCGGCACGATCGACATCCGCGTCGCCAGCTATCGGGCCAGCGGCGATCCCGGCTTGAACGCCGGCGATTACCTCAAACTGTCGGTCATCGACAGCGGCAAGGGCATGACCTCGGATATCCTGAAGAAGGCGATCGAGCCGTTCTTCTCGTCGAAACCGCTGGGCAAGGGCACCGGCCTCGGGCTGTCGATGGTGCACGGGCTTGCCGTCCAGCTCGGCGGTGCGCTGCAGCTCTCCAGTACCGTGGGAAAGGGCACCACCGCGACGCTGTTGCTGCCGGTCGCCACATCGGTCCCCGAGACGGAAATCCCGGTGCATCGGGCGCAAAAGGTGGACCGCTCGGCGGTGATCCTGTTCGTCGACGACGATCCGCTGATCGCGATGTCGACCACCGAAATGCTGGAAGATCTCGGCCATCACGTGATCGGCGTCAATTCCGGCCGGCACGCGCTCGACATCCTCAGGAGCGAGCAGCCGATCGACCTGATGATGACGGACCATGTGATGCCCGGCATGACCGGGCTCGAACTGGCGGCGGCGACCCGCGAGGTGCGGCCGTCGCTGCCGATCCTGCTCGCCACCGGCTATGCCGAACTGCCCGACGGCGCCCAGCTCGATCTGCCGCGTCTGGCAAAGCCCTACCACCAGGACCAGCTGCGCGACCGGCTCGATCAACTGCTGGGCTAGAGCGAGATGATGTTAGGTTAAATCGGTCGACGCGGATGCGGCTTACCTCTCCCCAGCGGGGAGAGGTCGATTTGCAAAGCAAATCGGGTGAGGGGGCTGACCTAACCAAAGACCGTAACCCCTCACCCGGCGCTACGCGCCGACCTCTCCCAAAGGGAGAGGTGACGATGCTGCTCCAGTTCAACCTGATCTCATCGCGCTCTAGTACCCGGAATCATGGATCGGTACTGCAGCCCATGCTTCGAGACGGCCACTTCGTGGCCTCTTCAGGATAAGGTTTTACGTGTTGAAACATAACAACCTCGTGCGGAGCGAGCGTCTTGAAGCATGGGCAGCAAGCGACTCACCGATCTCACAACTGTCGCTGCCGCGCGACGCGTCCGACCCATCGAGTGAATGTGACGGTGTGTGACTGCCTGACGGGCAAATCACTTCCGTTTATCAGAACTCAGAGTCAAGCCCCTCACGCAAAAATAATTCTGTTTTCCGGAAATAGAAATCGAGCTATATGTCTGGCCATCCCGTCCCACTCCGAGGGGCGTTGCGCAAGGTCACCAGTGCGGGACGGGGATGCGGTGGACGCGGATGGCACTCCTGACTCGAGCGCCTGAGGCGGATGCGAAATCGTGCGGTCCTGACACCTCGGTGCTGGTGT
>NZ_JAUYQU010000084.1 GCF_030697065.1 Bradyrhizobium sp. | reverse complement strand
GCTGACCTCGCGCAGTGAACGACGGGTCCCGTCGCGATCCCCTCCGAAACTGTCCACGATGTCTCCGAACACCTGTCCACCTTGTCCCCGGTCTGAACACAGGGGAGGGTAAGAGCGAGAGCTAAGCCCGCGCCGCCTTCTTGCGATACGCCAGATGCACCGCGCAGTTGCAGCCGGGGGGATGCGAGGCCACGTCGTTGGCGGGCTCGGCCGTGGCCGGCGCCAGCGTCGGCATCGCCTCGCGCAGGCGACGGTCCTGTTCGGAGCGGTCCTGGGTCGGAATGTAGTTCAGCACCGGCGCCAGCCAGCGCTCGGCCTCCGCCACGCTCCAGCCCTTTCGCGACGCATAGTCCTCGACCTGGTCGCGCTCGATTTTGCCGACCCCGAAGTAAAAGCTCTCGGGATGGCTGAAATAGAGCCCCGACACCGACGAGCCCGGCCACATCGCATAGCTCTCGGTCAGATGCACGCCCGCCGTCTTCTCGGCATCGAGCAGCGCGAACAAGGTCGCTTTCTCGGTGTGGTCGGGCTGCGCGGGATAGCCGGGCGCCGGGCGGATGCCCTGGTATTGTTCCAGGATGAGTTGATCCGGTGCCAGCGTCTCGTCGGGCGCATAACCCCAGAATTCGCGGCGCACCCGGGCATGCATGCGCTCGGCAAAGGCTTCGGCGAGCCGGTCCGCCAGCGCCTTGCACAGGATCGAGGAGTAATCGTCATTGGCGTTCTTGAAACGGTCGGCGATCACGTCCTCGCCGATCCCGGCGGTGACCACGAAGGCGCCGATATAGTCCGGCACGCCGCTGGACGCCGGCGCGATAAAGTCCGACAGCGCCGAGTTGAAACGGCCCTCGCGCTTCTCCAGCTGCTGGCGCAGCGTGTGGAACGTCGCGATTTGCTCCGTGCGGCTGTCGTCGGCGTAAACAGCGATATCGTCGCCCTCGGCATTGGCCGGCCAGAAGCCGATGGTGGCCTGCGCCTTGAACCAGTTCTCCTTCACGATCAGATCGAGCATCTTGCGGGCGTCGTCATACAGCGAGCGCGCGACCTCGCCGACCTTGGGATCGTCGAGGATGGCCGGAAACCGCCCGGTCAGTTCCCAGGTCTGGAAGAACGGCGTCCAGTCGATGTAATCGGCGAGTTCGGCGAGGTCGTAATCGGCAAAGCTCCGGATGCCGAGAAACGCCGGCTTCTTCGGCGGCGCCCTGGTAAAATCGATCGCCTGCGCGTTGGCGCGCGCGTCCGCCAGCTTCAGCCGCTTCTTGTCGGCCTGCGCGCGGAAATGCGCCGCGGAAATCCTGGCATAGTCGGCGCGGACTTCGGCGGCATAGGCTTCGCGCCGTTCGGGCGACAGCAGCGAGGAGGCGACGCCGACGGCGCGGCTGGCGTCGTTGACATGCACCACCGGGCCGCCGCGGTAATTCGGATCGATCTTGACGGCGGTATGGACCCGGCTGGTGGTGGCGCCGCCGATCAGCAGCGGCACGGTCATGCCCTGGCGCTCCAGTTCGCCGGCCAGAAAGCTCATTTCATCCAGCGACGGCGTGATCAGGCCCGACAGCCCGATGATATCGGCGCCTTCCGCCTTCGCGGTCTCGATGATCTTCGAAGCCGGCACCATGA
This sequence comes from Bradyrhizobium sp., assembly GCF_030697065.1. Taxonomy (GTDB): domain Bacteria; phylum Pseudomonadota; class Alphaproteobacteria; order Rhizobiales; family Xanthobacteraceae; genus Bradyrhizobium. Next base: position 43,386 of record NZ_JAUYQU010000084.1, on the reverse strand, counting down.
CGCCGAGGTCGATGACCTCGAAGTTGTTACACTGCAGCACGATGCCGACGATGTTCTTGCCGATGTCGTGGACGTCGCCCTTGACGGTGGCGAGCACGATCTTGCCGGCGGAGTTGCGGCCGTCGCCGGCGATGCCGTTGGCGAGATTGTCCGCCTTCTCCTGCTCCATAAACGGCATCAGATAGGCCACCGCCTGCTTCATCACCCGCGCCGACTTCACCACCTGCGGCAGGAACATCTTGCCGTCGCCGAACAGGTCGCCGACGATGTTCATGCCGGCCATCAGCGGGCCTTCGATCACATGCAGCGGGCGCTCGACCGTCAACCGCGCGGCCTCGGTGTCGGCCTCGATATATTCGGTGATGCCGTGCACCAGCGCGTGGCTGAGCCGCTTCTCGACCGGCCATTCGCGCCAGGCCAGGTCCTGCTCCCTGGTCTGCTTCTCTTGGCCGCGGAATTTCTCCGCCAGTTGCAGCAGCCGTTCCGACGCGCCGGGATCGCGGTTGAGAATGACGTCCTCGCAGGTCTGGCGCAGTTCGGGATCGATGTCGTCATAGACGATCATCTGCCCGGCATTGACGATGCCCATGTCCATGCCGGCCTTGATGGCGTGATACAGGAACACCGAATGCATCGCCTCGCGCACCGGCTCGTTGCCGCGGAACGAGAACGACAAATTGGAGACGCCGCCGGAAATATGGGCATGCGGCAGGTTCTGCCGGATCCAGCGCGTCGCCTCGATGAAGTCGACACCGTAATTGTTGTGCTCTTCGAGCCCGGTCGCGATCGCGAAAATGTTGGGGTCGAAGATGATGTCTTCCGGCGGGAAGTCGAGCTGCCCGACCAGGATGTCGTAGGCGCGCTTGCAGATCTCGGTCTTGCGCGCAAAGGTGTCGGCCTGGCCGACCTCATCGAACGCCATCACCACCACGGCGGCGCCATGGCGCCGCGCGATCCGGGCCTCGTGGATGAACTTTTCCTCGCCTTCCTTCATCGAGATCGAGTTCACCACCGGCTTGCCCTGCACGCATTTCAGGCCGGCCTCGATCACGGTGAATTTCGAGGAATCCACCATCACGGGGACGCGGGCGATGTCCGGCTCGGCGGCGACGAGGTTGAGGAACGTCACCATCGCGGCTTCGGAATCCAGCAGGCCCTCGTCCATGTTGACGTCGATGATCTGGGCGCCGTTCTCGACCTGGTCGCGCGCCACTTGCAGCGCGGCGGTGTAGTCACCCGCCGTGATCAGCTTGCGGAATTTGGCCGAGCCGGTGACGTTGGTGCGCTCGCCGACGTTAACGAACGGGATCGCGGGGGTCAGCTCGAAGGGCTCGAGACCGGAGAGCCGCAGCCGCGGCTCGATCACGGGGATCGCGCGCGGCTTGTGCGGCGCCACCGCGGCGGCGATCGCCGCGATATGGTCGGGCGTGGTGCCACAGCAGCCGCCGACGATGTTGACGAGGCCGGAGGCGGCGAATTCGCCGATCAGCCCGGCCATGAATTCCGGGCTCTCGTCGTACTGGCCGAATTCATTGGGCAGGCCGGCATTGGGATAGGCGCAGACCAGCGTATCTGCGACGCGGCCGATGTCGGCGATATGGGCGCGCAGGTCCTCGGCGCCGAGCGCGCAGTTGAAGCCGATGGTGATGGGGCGGGCGTGCCGCACCGAATTCCAGAACGCCTCCGGCAACTGGCCGGACAGCAGGCGGCCGGACTTGTCGGTGATGGTGCCCGAGATCATCACGGGCACGTCGATGCCGCGGGCCTCGGCAATTTCAGCGATCGCATAGAGCGCCGCCTTGGCGTTCAGCGTATCGAAGATGGTCTCGACCAGCAGCAGATCGGCGCCGCCGTCGAGCAGGCCGTTGATCTGCTCGCCATAGGCGGTTCGCAGATCGTCGAACGTTACCGCGCGGGAGCCGGGGCTGGACACATCAGGCGAGATCGAGGCGGTGCGGTTGGTCGGGCCGATGGCGCCGGCGACGAAGCGCGGCCTGCCGTCTTCGGCGGTAACACGGATCGCGGCATTGCGCGCCAGCCTCGCGCCTTCCAGATTCATCTCATAGGCGATGCCGGAGAGGTCGTAATCGGCCTGCGCGATCGAGGTCGAGGAGAACGTGTTGGTGGCGACGATGTCGGCGCCGGCGCGCAGATATTCGGCGTGGATATCCTCGATCGCCTGCGGCTGGGTCAGGATCAACAGGTCGTTGTTGCCCCTGACGTCGCGGTGGAAATCCGCAAAACGCACGCCGCGAAACGCGGCCTCGTCATAGTCGAGGCCCTGGATCATGGTGCCCATGGCGCCGTCCAGTACCAGGATGCGCTCGCGGGCGGCCGCGAGCAAGGCGGTCCGCTTGTCGGAAACAGGAGAGGTCATTGATCAAGCGGCTTTCTGGGCGCCCTGCGGGCGAATACCGAGCAAATGGCTGATCGCGAACACGAGGTCCGCGCGGTTCATGGTGTAGAAGTGAAAGGTATCGACGCCGTGCTTGGCCAGCTTCTGCACCTGGCCCGCCGCGACCGTGGCGGCCACCAGTTTGCGCGTCTCGGAATCGTCGTCGAGGCCCTCGAATTTTTCCGCCAGCCAGTCCGGCACCGACGTGCCGGCGCGGGTGACGAAATTGCGCGCCTGCTTGAAATTGTGCATCGGCATGATGCCCGGCACGATCGGAATCGTGATGCCGCGGGCGCGGACGCGGTCGAGGTAGCGGAAATAGAGGTCGTTGTCGAAGAACACCTGGGTGATGGCGCGGGTCGCGCCGGCGTCGACCTTGGCCTGGAGCACATCGATGTCGGCGTCGAAGTCGCGGCTTTCCGGATGCTTCTCGGGATAGGCGGAAACCGAAATCTCGATATCGCCATGCCGCTTCTTGATGCCGGCCACGAGTTCGGTCGAGGTCTGGTAGCCGTCGGGATGCGTCGAATAAATGGTGCCGATGCCGCCGGGCGGATCGCCGCGCAGGGCGACGATGTGGCGGACGCCGACCTCGTGATAGCGGCCGACGATCTCGTCGATCTCGCCGCGCGCCGCCCCGACGCAGGTCAGATGCGCTGCCGGCAGCAGGTCTGTTTCAGCCAGGATGCGGGCGATGGTGGAATGGGTGCGTTCGCGGGTCGATCCGCCGGCCCCGTAGGTCACGGAGACGAAGCTCGGCGACAGCGGCGCCAGACGCTTGATGGTCTCCCACAGGCTCTTCTCCATCTCCTCGGTTTTCGGCGGGAAGAACTCGAACGAGATCGCGGGCGATTTGAGCGCGCGGTGCCCGTCATGCGCAGGCGGCGTAACCTCGGTCATGGCAGCACAGACTCCACTCAAAGCGTTGGGACAGACTTAGCTGCCGAGACGCTAAAATAGGGCAAACAGGAATATTCCAACAGCCCATCGATAGTGGGAAATTGCCCAATTCTTGCGTGGGGTGTGAATTTTATGGCTTGTTTAACATCCAGTGGGCGAGCTGTGAAAAGTGGAATGTTGTCGATCAGAAATTGGTAATAAGAATTAATTCAATTAAAACAATTATATAGTTCGCGTGTGCCGATTTCCATTCCAATTGACGATCAATGTGGGCAGAATGGAAATGCGTCGAAATACGATACATCGTCCCACTATCCGTCTTCCGCCAGCCATCGCCGCTGCCCTTCGGAGCGCGCCTGATCTGCGCGCGGAGGCCCTTTGTGCCCGCGACAATGCACACTAGCTTACCGCCATGATTCCGCTCTCGATCCTCGACCTATCGGTCGTCACAACGGGCACAAAGCCCGCCGCGGCGCTGCGCAACAGCATCGATCTGGCGCGCCATGCCGACGGACTTGGCTATGTCCGCTACTGGCTGGCCGAACATCACAACCTCGCCTCGGTGGCGAGCCCCGCGCCCGATCTGATGATCGGGCAGATCGCGGCGGTGACCCGACACATCCGGGTCGGCTCCGGCGGCGTGATGTTGCCGAATCATGCGCCGCTGGTGGTGGCCGAGCGCTTCAAGATGCTGGAGGCGCTGTTTCCCGGCCGGATCGATCTCGGCCTCGGCCGCGCGCCCGGCACCGACGGCGCCACCGCGCATGCGCTGCGCAGCCGGCTCGACCGCCGCGACGGCGACGATTTTCTGGAGCGGCTGCAGGAATTGATCCTGTGGGAGACCCGCGGCTTTCCGCCCGGCCATCCCTACAACAATGTGGTGGCGATGCCGGACGACAGCCCGCTGCCGCCGATCTGGCTGCTCGGCTCCAGCGATTACTCGTCGGAACTGGCGGCGCAGGTCGGGATGGGCTTTGCCTTCGCACATCATTTCGCCTCGCATGACGCGGTTGACGCCATGACCAACTACCATAACCGCTTCACGCCCTCGGGCTGGCGCGCGACGCCGCACGGCATTTTGGCGGTCGCCGTCGTATCCGCCGAAACCGATGCCGAAGCGGACCGGCTGGCCTCGTCGATGGACCTCAACCGGCTGCGCCGCGACCGCGGCCAGTATCTGCCGCTGCCATCGGTCGAGGAGGCGCTGGCCTATCCTTACACCGACAGCGAGCGCGCCTCGATCGCCCGCAACCGCTCGCGGCTGTTCGTGGGCAGCCCGGCGACGGTGATGCAGAAGCTTCAGCCGATGATTGCGGCAAGCAAGGCCGATGAGTTGATGATCATCACCGCGGTCTACGATCACGACGCGCGGAAGAAATCTTACAGCCTGCTGGCGGATGCGTTCGGGCTGGGCAAGCGCGCGGCGGCGTAGCGGCTTCCAGCAGTCATTCCGGGGCAGCCCGGGCTGAACCCGGAATCTCGAGATTCCGGGTTCGATGCTGCGTATCGCCCCGGAATGACGCCACGTCTCACTCCGCCTCTTCCCTGAACGTCGCCCGGAACGGATGGCCGGGATACACGCCTACGATCCGGAACTCGCGCGAGAAGAATTGCAGTTCCTCCAGCGCGAAGGCCAGTCCCTTGTCCTCGGGATGGCCGTCGACATCGGCGTAGAATTGCGTGGCGAAAAAATTGCCGTCGACCATGTAGCTTTCAAGCTTGGTCATGTTGACGCCGTTGGTGGCAAAGCCGCCCATCGCCTTGTAGAGCGCGGCGGGCAGGTTGCGCACCCGGAACACGAAGGTGGTGACCAGCGGCCCCGAACCCTGTTCGGCCCAGGTCGCCTCGCGCGCCAGCACCACGAAACGGGTGGTGTTGTGGGTCTCGTCCTCGACGTCCTCGGCCAGGATATCGAGGCCGTAGATGTCGGCGGCAAGCTTGGAGGCGATCGCGGCGCAGGACGCGTCGCCGCGTTCGGCGACGATGCGGGCTGACCCTGCGGTATCGCCCGCCACGATCGGCTTGATCCTGAGCTTGCGGATGATGTTGCGGCATTGCCCGAGCGCGTGGACGTGGCTCTCCACGGTCTTGACGTCGCCGAGCTTGGCGCCGCGCGGCGCCATCAGCTGGTGGTGGATCGGCAGAAAATATTCGCCGACGATGAACAGGCCGGATTGCGGCAGCAGATGATGGATGTCGGCGACGCGGCCGGCCACCGAATTCTCGATCGGGATCATGCCGAGGTCGGCTTCGCCGGAGGTGATCGCGGCCAGCGCGTCCTCGAAGGTCGGGCAGGGCACCGGCTCGGCGTTCGGATAGGCCTCGGCGATGGCGATGTGGGAATTGGCTCCCGGCTCGCCCTGGAATGCGATTTTCATGGATTCTTCCTGGGATCTTTCTTGCCGCCTTGTATCAGCCGTTCAGGCATTTGCCAGTAGGCGCCGGGCGGTTTCGAGGTCCGCCGGGGTATCGACGCCGCGCGGCACGGTGTCGACGATGCCGATGTCGATTCGCATGCCGGCCTCCAGCGCCCGCAGCTGTTCGAGCTTTTCCTGCATCTCCAGCGGCGAAGGGGGCAGCGAGACGAAGCGCTCCAGCGCCGCACGGCGATAGGCATAAAGCCCGATATGATGGTAGCGCGGCCCCTCGCCGTGAGGCGCGGTGGCGCGAGTAAAATACAGGGCGCGCAGCCGCCCGGCGCTGACCAGCGAGCCGACCGCCTTCACCACATTGGGGTTGGTGGCCTCTTCCTCGGTATGGATCCGGGCGGCCAGCGTCGCGATATCGACCGCGGGGTCATCGAGCGGCGCCAGTACGCTGCGGATATTGTCGGGGTGGATGGTTGGAAAGTCGCCCTGCAGGTTGACGATGATCCGGACTTCGCCCTTGGGGTCGATCTGGCCGAGGGCTTCGAAAATCCGGTCCGACCCGGAGGGGTGGTCGGCACGTGTCATGACCGCCTCACCGCCATGGCTTGTCACGGCTGCGGCGATCTCGGCCGTATCGGTGGCCACCGCCACCCGGCCAATTCCGGCCGCCTCCGCCCTGCGCAGCACATGGACGATCATCGGCAGCCCGGCGATGTCCAGCAGCGGCTTGCCGGGCAGCCGGCTGGCGGCCATGCGGGCGGGAATCAGCACCAGGGTGCGGGGCTCGGTCACAGGGTTCAGACCCGGCTCGAATGATCAGGAATGGATGGGGATTGGCGGAAAGTCGGGGCGTTTATACGGGTTGCCAGAGCGCGGGCAAACCGATATCTCATCGCTCGGAGTGCGGTGCGAAAGCCCTATTCCTGCTGCTCATCCGGCCGATTCTTGCGGCCTTACGTCGACCTTCCGGCCCTGGAGCCTGATCGAAAATGGACTCCTTCGAACTCAATAAAATCATGGGCGCCGTTCTGGCCACCTGCCTGCTGTTGCTGGTGACGAATTTCGCCGCCAACGCGATCTTCACGCCGCATATGCCGGAAACGCCCGGTTTCGCGATCGCCGTCAAGGAAGCCGCGCCTGCCGGCGGCAAGGAAGCCGCTCCGGCGCCGTCCGAGCCGATCGAGAAACTGCTGCAGACCGCATCCGTCGAGAAGGGTGCCGGCGCGGCCAAGAAATGCGCGGCCTGCCACACCTTCGAGAAGGGCGGCCCCAACCGCGTCGGTCCGAATCTCTACGGCATCCTCAACGAGCCGATGGCTTCCCCGTCGCGCAATTTCAATTTCTCGGCGGCCCTGAAGGCCAAGGGCGGCACCTGGACCTATGACGACCTCAACAAGTTCATCGCCAGTCCCAAGGGCTTCGTTCCCGGCACCGCGATGAGCTTCGCCGGCATCCAGAGGGACAGCGAGCGCGCCGACGTGATCGCCTATCTGCGCAGCCTGGCGGAGAGCCCGGCGCCGCTGCCCACCGCGTCGAAGTAGCATTCCGAAGGCCCTGCATGGGTTTGATGCAAACGGCCAGGCTTCTGCCTGGCCGTTTTGCCATGATCGCATCCTTGTTACCGGGACCTTTCGCCGCACCGGGCGTGTTATCAGGCTGGCAACATGAGGAAAAAGCAACATAATCGGTCGAAACCTTGCCTTATATTGCGTTCTTAAAGGGGCACTCCGTCAGCAACAGGGATGTTTCATTTGCCGATTACCCGACGACATCTTCTGCAAGGCGCGGCCTTGTCCGCCATCGCGCCCTCCCTGGGGGCCGTCGCTGGTGTTGAGGCTCAGGCGCAATCCGCAACCGCCGCGCCGGTCTGGCGCCACGCGCTGTCGCTGTTCGGCGACGTCAAATATCCGGCCGACTTCAAGCGCTTCGACTACGTCAATCCGGACGCGCCCAAGGGCGGCATCGCCCGGCAGATCCTGATCGGGACGTTCGACAATTTCAATGTCGCGGTTGCCGGCGTCAAGGGATCGATCGCGGCAGCCGTCCAGCTGGTGTACGAACCGCTGATGACGTCGTCGCTGGACGAGGTTTCGACTGAATACGGCGCGCTGGCCGAAGCGGTCAGCCATCCCGAGGATTTTTCCTCCGTCACCTATCGGCTGCGGGCCGAGGCGAAATGGCACGACGGCAAGCCGGTGACGGCGGACGATGTGATCTTCTCGCTGGAATCGTTCAAGAAGCATCACCCGCAATATTCGGCCTACTACCGCCATGTGGTGAAGGCCGAAAAATCCGGCGAGCGCGACATCAAGTTCACCTTCGACGCGCCGGGCAATCGCGAGCTTCCGCTGATCGTGGGCCAGCTCACGATATTGCCGAAGCACTGGTGGGAAGGGACCGACAGCGAGGGCCGCAAGCGCGACATCTCCGCGACGACGCTGGAGAAGCCGCTGGGCTCCGGTCCCTATCGCATCAGGGAATTCGTCGCCGGACGGTCGGTCTCGCTGGAGCGCGTGAAGGATCATTGGGCGCGCGATCTCGGCGTCAATATCGGGCGCAACAATTTCGACGAGTTGCGTTACGAGTACTTCCGCGACTCGCTGGTGGCGCTGGAGGCCTTCAAGGGCGATCAGGTGGACTGGCGCACCGAGAACAGCGCCAAGAACTGGGCCACGGCTTACGACTTCCCCGCCGTCGCCGACAAGCGGGTGGTGCTGGAGGAGTTTCCAAACCGCAGCTCCGGCATCATGCAGGCGTTTGCGATGAATCTCCGCCGCGACAAGTTCAGGGATCCGCGGGTGCGCCGGGCGCTGAATCTTGCGTTCGATTTCGAGGAAATGAACAAGCAGATTTTCTTCGGCCAGTACAAGCGCATCAGCAGCTATTTCGACGGCACGGAGCTCGCATCGAGCGGCCTGCCGCAGGGCAGGGAACTGGAAATCCTCGAAAAGGTCCGCGCCGAGGTTCCGCCGGAGGTTTTCACGACGGCCTATACCAACCCGGTCGGCGGCAGCCCGGAAGCGGTGCGCGCGAATCTGCGCGAGGCACTGCGTCTGCTCAAGGAGGCCGGTTACGAGGTGCGTGAGCGCAAGCTGACTGACGCCAGAACCGGAGCGCCGTTCACGATCGAATTGCTGGGAGCCGATCCCTCGTTCGAGCGGGTCATGCTGTTCTTCAAGCCCTCGCTGGAGCGTCTCGGCATCGACGTTGGCGTGCGCACCATCGATCCGGCGCAATACGAGAACCGGCTGCGAACCTGGGATTTCGATATCGTCGTGTCGTCGTGGCCGGAATCGCTTTCGCCGGGTAATGAGCAACGCGAGTATTGGGGTTCGCCGGCCGCCGACATGGCCGGCTCGCGCAATATTATCGGCATCAAGAATCCCGCGATCGACAAGCTGATCGAACGGCTGATTTTTGCCACGGACCGCGACGATTTGCTGGCCGCGACCAGGGCGCTCGACCGCGTGCTGTTGTGGAATCATTACGTCGTGCCGCAATGGACCTACAATAAATCGCGGACCGCGCGCTGGGATCGCTTCGGCCGGCCGGCCGAGCTGCCGAAATACGGCCTGTCGGCATTCCCCGCGATCTGGTGGTATGATGCCGACAAGGCCGCCCGGATCGGCAGACGATCTTGAGGGACATTTCGCGCATGACGATGTTCGACCGCCGCGGCATGCTGCGGCTCGGCGCGGGCGCCGTCGGCGCGGCGTGGCTTCGGCCCGCGGTGGCGCAGGATACGGCCGCCAGAGTCCATGGCCTTTCGGCGTTCGGCGAGCTGAAATATCCTGCGGATTTTCGCCATTTCGACTACGTCAATGCCGACGCTCCCAAGGGCGGAACGTTCTCGCAGCTGGTCGGCGCCGGCGGATCGACCTTCAATTCGCTCAACGCCTACATCATCAAAGGCGACGTCGCCGGCAATATGGGCCTTACTTTCGCGTCGCTGATGACGCGGGCGCTCGATGAGCCCGACGCGGTTTACCCTTTGGCGGCGCAGGACCTGGCGGTTTCCGCCGACGGGTTGCTCTACCGCTTCCGCCTGCGCCCGGGGATCAAATTTCACGATGACACCGACATCACCGCGGCCGACGTCGCGTTCTCGCTGACGACGCTGAAGACCAAGGGCCATCCGGCCTATTCTTCCGTGTTGCGCGAGCTCGCCGAAATCGTGGCCGAGGACAAGCAGACGGTGGTGTTGCGGTTCTCTCCGGCGCGCGGGCTCGATGCGCCGGCACTGGCGGCGTCGATGCCGATCTTCTCGGAAAAATACTACGGCACACGGCCGTTCGACGAGACCTCGCTGGAGGCGCCGCTCGGCTCGGGTCCCTACCGCGTGGCGCGTTTCGAGCAGGGACGTTACGTCGAATTCGAGCGGGTCAGGAACTGGTGGGGCGAGAATCTTCCCGTCGCGCGCGGGCAGTACAATTTCGACCTGCTGCGCGACGAGTATTACCGCGACCGCGAAGTCGGCCTGGAAGCCTTCATCGGCCGCAATTACCTGTTTCGCGAGGAATTCACCTCCCGGGTCTGGGCCACGCGCTACGACTTCCCGGCACTTCGCGACGGCCGCGTCAAGCGCGAGGTGATTCCCGACCAGCGCCCCTCGGGCGCGCAGGGCTGGCTGCTCAATACCAGGCGCGAAAAATTCGGCGATCGCCGGCTGCGCGAAGCGATGGTGGTCGCGTTCGATTTCGAATGGACCAACAAGAACCTGATGTACGGTGCGTACGACCGCACCCATTCGGTGTTCCAGAACTCCGAGATGATGGCGAAGGGCGAACCGTCGCCCGAGGAGATCGCGCTGCTCGAGCCGTTCCGCGACCGGGTGCTGCCGGAGGTGTTCGGGCCGGCATGGCTGCCGCCGGTGAGCGACGGATCGGGGCAGGACCGCAAGCTGCTGCGCGTCGCCGGTGACCTGCTCAATGCCGCCGGCTGGAGCGTCAGGGACGGCAAGCGGGTCAACGCCAAGGGCGAGCAATTGACGATCGAGTTCCTGCTCACCGAGCGCTCGTTCGAGCCGCATCACACCACCTTCATCAAGAACCTGCGCGTGCTGGGCATCGACGCCAATATCCGCCTCGTCGACCCGTCGCAGGCCGAGGCGCGAATCAAGGATTTCGATTTCGACATCGCGATCGCGCGCTTCATCTATCCGCAAATTCCCGGCAGCGCCCTGCGCAATTATTTCTCCAGCGAGTTCGCCAAAACCAAGGGCTCCAACAACCTCGCCGGGGTTGCCGATCCCGTGATCGACGCGCTGGTCGAAAAGGCGATTGCGGCGCAAAGCCAGGCAGAGCTCAATACCGCGTGCCGGGCGCTCGACCGCGTGCTGCGCTCGGGGCGGTACTGGATTCCGCACTGGAACAAGGCGTCGCACTGGATCGCTTATTGGGACCAGTTCGGCTATCCCAAGGTCAAGCCACGCTATGCGCGCGGTGCACCGGAGACCTGGTGGCTCGAGGCCAGCAAGGCGGCCAGGATTGAACAGGCGAAATAGCCCATGAGCGCATACATCGCCCGCCGCATCCTGCTGATGATTCCGACCCTGCTCGGAATCCTGTTCGTGTCCTTCATCGTGGTGCAGTTCGCGCCGGGCGGGCCGGTCGAACGGGTGATCGCACAGCTCAGCGGCGCCGATACCGGCGCCAGTTCCCGGATCTCGGGTTCGTCGGGCGGCGATTTCGGCGCCCGCACCCAGGTCGGCGCCTCCGCCGACATGACCAACTCCAAGTATCGCGGCGCGCAGGGTCTCGATCCCGATTTCATCAAGAGCCTGGAAAAGCAGTTCGGCTTCGACAAGCCGGCGCACGAACGGTTCTTCCTGATGGTGTGGAATTTCGCGCGGTTCGATTTCGGCAAGAGCTACTTTCGCGACGTCAGCGTATTGCAGCTGATCAAGGAGAAGCTGCCGGTCTCGATGTCGCTCGGGATCTGGATGATGCTGTTGACCTATCTGATCTCGATTCCGCTCGGCATCCGCAAGGCGGTTCAGGACGGCACGAAGTTCGACACCTGGACCTCGGCGGTGATCATCATCGGCTTCGCGATTCCCGGCTTCCTGTTCGCGATCCTGCTCATCATCCTGTTCGCCGGCGGCTCGTTCTTCAACATCTTCCCGCTGCGCGGATTGACCTCGGACGGCTGGGAGCAGTTTCCCTGGTACTGGAAGATCCTGGATTATTTCTGGCATATGGCGCTGCCGCTGTTCTCGATGGCGCTCGGCGCCTTCGCCACCATGACGCTGCTGACCAAGAACTCGTTCCTCGACGAGATCCGCAAGCAATATGTCATGACCGCGCGCGCCAAGGGCTGCAGCGAGCGGCAGGTGCTCTATAACCACATCTTCCGCAACGCCATGCTGATCGTGATTGCCGGCTTCCCCGGCGCGTTCATCCACGCCTTCTTCTCCGGCTCGCTGCTGATCGAGACCATCTTCTCGCTCGACGGGCTCGGCCTGCTCGGCTTCGAGAGCGTGCTGAACCGCGATTATCCCGTGGTGTTCGGCACGCTGTTCATCTTTTCGCTGGTCGGCCTCGTGGTCAACCTGCTGTCCGATCTGGCCTATATGTGGATCGATCCGCGCATCGATTTCGAGGCACGGGAAGTCTGATGACCCTGACCTCGCCGCAACCGATCGAAACCTCGATGCAGTCGCCGCTCGGCGAGGTCGCACCGATCACGCGCCATCGCTTCTCGCCGTCGCCGCTCAACCGCCGCCGCTGGCAGAACTTCAAATCCAATCGCAGGGGATACTGGTCGTTCTGGATCTTCCTGATCCTGTTCTTCATCTCGCTGTTTGCCGAACTGATCGCCAACGACCGCCCGTTTCTCATCAAGTTCGACGGCCGGCTGTATTTCCCGGCCTTCGTCAGCTATTCCGAGACCACGTTCGGCGGCGATTTCGAGACCGCCGCCGACTACCGCGATCCCTATCTGCAGAAGCTGATCGCCGACAAGGGCGGCACCGTGGTGTGGCCGCTGATCCGCTATTCCTACGACACCCACAACCTCGATCTGCCGACGCCGGCGCCTTCCAAGCCGACCTGGATGCTGACCGAAGCGCAGTGCAAGGAGGTGGTGCAGAAGAAGGGCCTGACCGGCTGCCGCGATCTCGAATACAACTGGCTCGGCACCGACGACCAGGGCCGCGACGTGGTGGCGCGGCTGATCTACGGCTTCCGTATCTCGGTGCTGTTCGGGCTGTCGCTGACCATCATCTCCTCGATCATCGGCGTCGCCGCCGGCGGCGTGCAGGGCTATTTCGGCGGCTGGGTCGATCTCGGTTTCCAGCGCTTTATCGAGGTCTGGAGCGCGATCCCGTCGCTCTATCTGCTGCTGATCCTGTCCTCGGTGCTGGTGCCCGGATTCTTCGTGCTGCTCGGAATCCTGCTGCTGTTCTCCTGGGTGTCGCTGGTCGGGCTGGTGCGCGCGGAATTTCTGCGCGGGCGAAATTTCGAATACATCATGGCGGCGCGCGCGCTCGGCGTCTCCAATGCCGTGATCATGTTCCGGCACCTGCTGCCGAACGCCATGGTCGCGACCATGACGTTCCTGCCCTTCATCGTGTCGTCGTCGGTGATGACGCTGACCGCGCTCGACTTCCTCGGTTTTGGATTGCCACCAGGCTCGCCGTCATTGGGTGAACTGCTGTCGCAAGGTAAAGCCAATGTGCAGGCGCCGTGGCTCGGCTTCGCCGGATTTTTCGCGGTCGCCATCATGCTGTCGCTGCTGATCTTCATCGGCGAGGCCGTGCGCGACGCGTTCGATCCGCGCAAGACGTTTCGGTAGGGTTATGGTATGTCTCAGCCAATTAGAGGTGCGCCATGAACAGGACCATTCGCGAACATTATCCGGCATCGAAGCTTCCCGACGACCTGCGGGGTGAGGTCGACCCTTCCGCGACCGTCACGGTGACGATCGTCGAAGAGGAAAAACGGCCGGACGAGGTGATGAGCCTTGAAGAAATTTTTTCTCTGAAGGGCTTCCGTCGGCGCTCTGCCGCGGAAATCGATGAGGAACTGCGTCGTCAGCGAGACGAATGGGATGGCTGAATCATCTTTCAGCCCGATTTATCTCGATACCAACTTTTTCATCAAGGCGGTCGAGGGTCTTGACGAAGCGGCAGCTCCGGCGAAGAGTCTGATCGCCAAGATGCGGCAGCGTCCCGGAATTGCGGCAACCAGCGAAATCACTTTTGCGGAAGTCCTGGCTCCATCCAGGCAAGTCGACGGGCTGCCGCCTCAGATGAAGCGCCGCGCATATCTCGATTTGTTGCTCTGGAGCGGTTTTGTCGCCTTGATACCTGTTAGCCGCAATATCTTGATCGAAACCGCAAAGCTGAGAACGACGGGTCGGTTCAAACTACCCGATGCAATTCATCTTGTTTGTGCCATTCAGGTTCGATGCCGGTTTTTCGTTTCGGCAGACAAGGATTTCGACAAAATGCCCGAAGGTATCGAACGACTGGATTGCAACCACGATAGCCTGCCTCGCTTGCTGGAGGCGCTGTCATAAATGGACGCCATCAACCAGCCCTTGCTCGATGTCCGCGACCTCTCGGTGGCGTTTCACCAGCCGAGCGGCACCACGGTCGCGGTCGACCGAATTTCCTTCGAGATCAGGCGCGGCGAATGCGTGGCGCTGGTCGGCGAATCCGGCTCCGGCAAATCCGTCAGCGCGCTGTCGATTCTGAAGCTGCTGCCGTATCCGACCGCCTCGCATCCATCCGGCAGCATCCGCTTCAAGGGGCGCGAACTGATCGACCTGCCGGAGCACGAGATCAGGGACATTCGCGGCAACGACATCTCGATCATCTTCCAGGAGCCGATGACGTCGCTGAACCCGCTGCACACGATCGAATCGCAGATCGGCGAGATCCTGAAGCTGCACAGCGGCATCGGCGGTGCGAACGCGCGGGCGCGGACGCTCGAATTGCTGGGCCAGGTCGGCATTCCCGACCCGGAAACCCGCCTTGCCAGCTACCCGCATCAATTGTCCGGCGGCCAGCGCCAGCGCGTCATGATCGCGATGGCGCTCGCCAACGAGCCGGATCTCCTGATCGCGGACGAGCCGACTACGGCGCTGGACGTCACCGTGCAGGCCCAGATCCTGGCGCTGCTGGCGGAAATCCGCGCCCGGCTCGGCATGAGCCTGCTGTTCATCACCCACGATCTCGGCATCGTGCGCCGCATCGCCGACGTGGTCTGCGTCATGAAAGGCGGCGAGATCGTCGAGCAGGGGCCGGTCGAACAGGTGTTCACGGCGCCGAAGCATCCCTACACCAGGGCTCTGCTGGCGGCGGAGCCGAAGGTCGACCCGGCGCCGCCACGGCCGGAAAGCCCGGTCGTGATCTCCTCCGATGATTTGAAGGTCTGGTTTCCGATCAAGCGCGGCCTGTTGCGCTCGACGGTCGGGCACATCAAGGCGGTCGACGGCGTAAGCGTCTCCGTGCGCAGGGGCGAGACGCTTGGCGTGGTCGGCGAATCCGGTTCGGGCAAGACCACGCTGGGACTGGCGCTGCTGCGGCTGATTTCATCCGACGGCCCGATCGTGTTTCTCGGCAGCAATATCCAGGACCTGCGCTTCAAGGAAATGCGGCCGCACCGACGCGACATGCAGATCGTGTTCCAGGATCCCTTCGGGGCGCTGTCCCCGCGCATGTCGGTCGGCGACATCGTCGCCGAAGGCCTCAGCGTGCACCAGCCCCAGCTTTCCTACGAAGAGCGCGAGGCGCGCGTGATCAAGGCGCTGCAGGACGTCGGCATGGATCCGGCCACGCGCTTCCGCTACCCGCATGAATTCTCCGGCGGTCAGCGCCAGCGCATCTCGATTGCCCGCGCCGTGGTGCTGGAGCCGAATTTCGTGGTGCTGGACGAGCCGACCAGCGCGCTCGACATGCTGTTTCAGGCGCAGATGGTGGACCTCTTGCGCGAACTGCAGCGCAAGCGCGACCTCACCTACATGTTCATCTCGCACGATCTGCGCGTGGTCGCCTCGCTCGCCAGCCACTTGATCGTGATGCGCCATGGCAAGGTGGTGGAGGAGGGCCCGGCCTCGGAGCTGTTCAAGAATCCGAAATCCGACTACACCCGCGCGCTGTTCGCCGCCGCGTTCCGGCTGGAAGCAGCGCCGGGCGGAGCTGCTTCCTAGCGGAAATCCGGCGCGTGGTGCCGGACATGGAAGCTCTCTGGCGCCTTTGCTGTCGAACCAAATTCGGCAGATTGCCCCGGTTGTTGCGGCGCGACCTTCCCCGCGCACCACGGCCATCCGTTTGGAGGAGCCGCGGCGCAAAACTGGCGAAGAGGATCTGTGCGGAGAAAAGGTGCCGTTCAGAGCTTCGCACGGCGATCGACGCTTCAGGCTCTCGGCGAATTCTCTCGAAACTCGCGCGGCGTTATGCCCGCGATGCGGCGGAAGGCACGGGCAAAGTGAGCCGGGTCGGCGTAACCGGTAGCAAAGGCCACGTCGATGATCCTGGCATCCGTCTTGCGCAGCAACTCGGCACCTCTCTCGAACCGGACCTGATCGAGCAAGCGAGAGTATGTCAATCCTGCGCTTGCGAGTTCGCGCTGAAGGCTTCTCACGCTGGTCCCGGCGATCTCCGCTACCTCGGCGATGCTGAGAGGACGCTCATCCAGGTATGACGGAAGCATCATCTTGAGCGCTGTTACGGTATCGGTGCCGATGTGCCGAAATTCGCGCTCCGACGGGCCTGATACCGCGGACGTCGCCGGATTGCGTAAGCTCAGCAGCGAAACGGGCAAATCGATCCATGAGACCTTCTGACCCGACAGAAAGCGGGTGCGTGGCCACCGGGATTGGGTCTCGGCACCAGGCGTGTAGCGCGCTTCAAACGCGATGGTCGTCGGCGCCCAGTTCTGCCCTGCGAACTGGCGTATGACGTAGATCATCATCACGTTCTGCAGCCATTGCGTATGCTCGAGATGCAGCATTCCGGCAGTTCCGGAGATGCTGTTGCAAACCCTCAAGCGGTCATCGTGACGTTCAAGCCAATACCGGACGAGGTTGTCTTCGATCGGGATGAGCCGACACCATTGCTCCAACACGTTAAACAACGTCGGCGCGTGGCGAACCGCGGCTTGAAGTTGCTCGCTCATATGACCAAAGTGCATTCGTTGGACGGCTCGAAATCCAAGATCCGCAAGCCCCTGCGATGACTGTGCGGTCGTTGCGAACTGAAGCGCGGGAATGAGCGGGAAATAGTCGTTGGGCTTCTGTTGGGGATGCGCAGGCAGGCCGAACCTGCTCAGCATCCGTTCAGTCGGGGCGCCGACATCGTTCAAGACATCGACGAAAGGTGCGAGCAGGGCGCAACGCGCCAGGACAATGGCCTTCATGGTTGTGCCCCCGGGAGCGTCACGGCTTTCGGCTGTCCCGGCTGATCCGGGGTGATGCAACCGCGCCTTCGCCTCATGCTACTTTAGGCGTAGTCCGGGATCAACCGTTCCACGCTGCACCGCAGCATCATCCCAGTGCTACCCTCGGCACCAGCCGGCGAAGTCGAATTTTGGCGCGCAGTGGCCATACGGCTCGGCGTTTTCCGGGTAAAAACTCGCAATCTGTGCAATCTGTCAAGGCTTCGCGCGAATCATGAAGCGGGTCTGCACGCCCTCCCGATACGCTGTTCGGGCGGCCATCGCCGCGTCGCTGCGTCAGGGTGGTGCGATGCTGCCGCAAACGGCGCGCCGGCTCGGCATCAGTGCCCGCTCGCTTCAGCGCCGCCTCGCCGATATGGGCACCACCTACGCAGAGCTCGTCGCGGAAGTTCGGCTCGACACCGCGTGCCATCTGCTCGCGGAATCGGACGAAAACATCACCGACATCGCTGCTCGTTTGGGTTTCTCAGGTGCCAGCAGCTTCAGCCGCAGCTTCGTGCGCTTGATGAAGATCCAACCCATCGTCTATCGGCGACAGCAGTCACCCCGGAAGAGTGCCACGAAATGCGGTCCTGTTGCCCGGAAGCCGGCAGGCAAGCGCCTCTCGGCACCTCGCAATGGTTAACTCAACCTCGGAATGATTGGCGCGAAATGGCAAGACGCCGCGACGTCGACTGATCATTCTGCCTCTTGCGGCTGACGCGAGAGTGCTCACCAAAGCGATCGATGGAGCTTTTTGTAACGGGGGCGGACGTCATATGCGCATCACAAAACTGAATCATGTTCTCGCGATTCTCACCTCGGCCACGGCGTCTTGCGGCGCCAATGCGTCGCTCGCCCATGCGGCGGCGCCGTCTTCCCGTTTGCACGGCGTCTCGATCAAGGTATCGTCAGCGTTTTTTTTCTGAACCAGCAAAATCCGATTGAACGGAGATTTTCAATGAACATCACCCGACGCAATCTCACCCTGGGCGGCATCAGCCTGCTGGCCGGAGCTTCCGCAAGCACCGCCAGCCGTGCCGAACTCGGTTCGTTCCTCGGGATCGGGGAGGGCGTCGAGGACTTCCTGCTCGCCACCGATGCCTACATTTTTGGCTATCCGCTGGTGACCATGGAGATGACGCGGCGCGTCATCACCAACGTTGCGTCTCCGGTCGGAACGCGCGGGCCGATGGGCCAGATCATCAAGCTGCGGCAATATCCCGATGCATCGTTTCGCGACGTTACCGCGCCGAATGCCGACACGCTCTACACGACATCTTTCTTCGATGTCGGCAAGGAGCCGTGGGTGCTCAGCATTCCCGACATGAAAGGCCGCTATTTCCTGCTGCCGATGCTGGATGGCTGGACCAGCGTCTTCCAGGTCCCGGGCAAGCGCACCACCGGTACCGGCGCGCAGACCTACGCAATCACCGGCCCTGGCTGGAAGGGCACGCTGCCCCCGGGAGTCAAGGAATACAAGTCGCGTACCGCCATCGTGTGGCTGCTCGGGCGCATCTACTGTACCGGGACGCCGGAAGATTACGCCGAGGTGCACAAGCTGCAGGATGAGTTCAAGCTGGTACCGCTGAGCTCGTACGGCAAGCCCTATAGCCCGCCACCGGGGACGGTCGATCCTTCGATCGACATGAAGACGGCGGTGCGCGAGCAGGTCAACCGCATGGACGCGGTGGCGTACTTCACGCTGTTGTGCAAGTTGATGAAGGACAACCCACCGTCGGCGGAAGATGCGCCGCAACTGGCGAAATTTGCCAGGCTCGGCATCGTGCCGGGCCAGGACTTCGATGCCAGCAAGCTCAAGGCGGATTTCGTCAAGCGGGTGCCCGAGCTTGCCTTCGACCGGATCATGCTCCAGTTCAAGGTCAACAAGGCCATCACCGACGAAAACGGATGGGCCTATACGACCAAGACCGGTATTTACGGGACCGACTACCTGATGCGCGCGCTGATCACTGCGATCGGGCTTGGGGCCAACCGGCCGCAGGATGCGGTCTATCCGACCTCGCAGAAGGATGCCGAGGGCCGCAAATACAACGGCGCCAACAAATACGTGATGCGTTTCGCCAAGGGCCAGCTTCCCCCGGCGGAGGGATTTTGGTCGCTCACGATGTATGACTCCGGCTATTTCTTCGTCAACAACCCGCTCAACCGCTATTCGATCAGCGCGCGCGAGAAGCTCAAGTCGAATCCGGACGGTTCGGTTGATCTCTACATTCAGAACGACTCGCCGGGCAAAGACAAGGAATCCAACTGGCTGCCGTCGCCTCCCGGCGATTTCATCCTGATGCTGCGTCTGTATTGGCCGCGCGAGAACAACCCGTCGATCATCAATGGTTCCTGGAAGATTCCGCCCGCGAAGAAGGTGTCCTGATCAAACTGCAAAAGTTTGATGCGTTGACGGAGCAGATTGCGGCGCCAGCGCTCGTCCGGAGAGAGAATGGCAATGATAGCGATCATGTCACTGAACAAATAAGGGAGAAGTCAATGAAGATGCAGGAAGCAGCACACAAATCGATCGGCCGGGTGGCACGATGGCCGGTTTTGGTCAGCACCATCCTGACTGTGGCCATTTCGCTCATGCCCGAGGCGCGGGCGCAAGGCGGCGACGCCGAAAAACTTCTCAAGGCGATGTCGGACTACGTTGCGAGCCAGAAGACGGTGTCGGTAACGTTCGACTCCGATATCGAGGTAGTCACCCCAAGCGTGGAGAAGATCCAGTTCACGAGTTCGGGTCAGGTGCAACTCAGCCGACCTGACAAGCTTCGGGCCACCCGCACGGGTGGTTATCGTGACATCGAAATCGTGTTCGACGGCAAGATGCTCACCGTCAACAACAAGGACAGCAAGGATTACGCTCAGATTGAAGCGCCGGGAACCGCCGATCAATTGATCGATGTATTGCGGGACAAGTACGGTGTCGTGGCCCCGGGGGCTGATCTCCTGATTTCCAACGTCTATGACGTCATGATGGCCGACGTCATCCAAAGCGCCGTTATCGGCAAGGGCGTCGTCGATGGCGTCGAATGCGATCATCTGGCTTTCCGCAACCTGGATACCGACTGGCAGATCTGGATCGAGTCCGGCGCCAAGCCGATCCCGCGCAAATACGTGATCACCAGCAAGGGTATCGGCGCGGCGCCGCAGTACACGCTGCGCATCAAGGAATGGAAGACCGACCTGCCAGCGGAGCCCTTTGCATTCAAGCCGGATACATCCGCCAGGAAGATCGAACTCGTCGATCTCGGTGACATCGACGAAGTGCCGCATGGCATCGCCAAGACAGGAGGAAAGAAATGACCAGGATATCAAGGACGTTCATCCATCTCTCGATAGCGACTATTCTCGGCGGCGCAGCCTTGTTGTGGAGCGGGCAACTGCCGCTGGATCCGCAATCATCGCTGCTGTCGTCCGCCGAAGCCCGGATCGGGCGTCCGCTGACGCCGATGAGTTATGCAGGCGTCGCGCGGCGCACCACCCGCCGGGCAGTGGCGGTCGGCGCGGTCGCGGCTGGTGCAGCGGTTGTGGCGGCGCCGGTGGTGGTCGCGCCCGCATGCAGGCAGGTGGTGGATGTCTACGGCAGGATCGTCACCGTCTGCCGTTAAGACTGCCTTGACAGGGTCGCATCGGTCTCGCGATGGTGGCGAAGACCGGTCCGGCTGTCCTCTCTTTGCCGCAGGACATCGACCGCGTCCACTTCAGGCTCGGCGTGCTGGCACTGCCACGCGTATGGACGCAGCACCAATCGTCCAATTTGATGCGTGTGCGGCGTTCACGTCAGCCGCTTGATCGCGGTCACCTCGCTCCCCGCAGCCTTGATGCGCGCGATGGCGCCTCGGGCGTCTTCGATCGCTGTCGCCATGTGATGCGCGTTGGCGTGCACGATGGTCGCGGCGTCGCGCGCAATCGCGACATGGCCGTTCCAGAAGATCAGGTCGCCGCGCCGCAATCGGCTGGCTTCCTCCGCATCGAGGGCGCGGCCGAGGGCGTCGCGCTGCATGTCGCTGTCGCGCGGGCAGCCCGCGCCGGCGGCGTTCAATGCGACCTGCACGAGGCCCGAGCAATCGATGCCGAGACTGCTCTTGCCGCCCCACAGATAGGGCGTGCCGACAAAGCGTTCGGCCACCGCGACGAAATCCTCCGCCATCGCATCGATGTCGCCGAGGTGCTGCCGCGGCAGATACCAGTTTTGGCGCGTCACGGCGAAGGCGCCTTCCTCGCGCACCACCGTCAGCGGCGTTCCCAGGCTCAGGCTATCGACCGGCGTCAGCTTGATCGAGGGGCCGGGGAAGGCGAACGTCCTGATGGCTGTGACCTTGTGCGTCGCCGCCGCACCCGGTCTTGCCAGCGCCCGGTCGGGCAGCCAGCCGACATAGCCGTCGCCATTCAACTGGCCCCACGCAAAGCCTTCGCCATCGCGTTCATAGACCGTGACGCGTTCGCCGAACAGCGCCTGGGTCGCGAGTTCGGCATCGGGCGACGGGCCGCTGCGCAACGGCGCGATCGCTTCCGAGACCTCGAATTCCTCGCCGGCGACGAAGCGCGCCGCCGTGACCGTGCCTTCGAGGTATTTCGCGGCGAGGTCGCCGCGTGCCGGCGTCAGGCGGGGATCATGCATAGCGGTCGCTCAACAGTTTATAGATCGCGCGGGCGGCCTGGCATTCGCCGCCTTCGGGGCGGGCCGGCTTGGCCGATGGGGTCCAGCCGTAGATATCGACGTGCAGCCAGCGCGTTTTGTCCTCGACGAAACGCTGCAGGAACAGCGCGCAGGTGATCGATCCCGCGAAGGTGCCCGACGGCGCGTTGGTGATGTTGGCGACCTTCGAATCGAGCCAGGAATCGTAAGGAGGCCACAACGGCAATCGCCACAGCGGATCGTTCTCCGCTTTCGCGTGAGCTGCGACGTCGAGCGCCAGCGCCTCGTCATTGGTGTAAAACGGCGGCAGATCCGGCCCCAGCGCCACCCGCGCCGCACCGGTCAGGGTGCCCATGTCGATCAGAAGATCCGGCTTTTCCTCGCAGGCCAGCGCCAGCGCGTCGGCCAGCACCAGCCGTCCCTCGGCGTCGGTGTTGCCGATCTCCACAGTGAGGCCTTTGCGCGAGGTGAAGATATCGAGCGGCCGGAAGGCGTTGCCGGCGACCGCGTTCTCCACCGCCGGGATCAGCACCCGCAGCCGCAGCTTCAGCTTCGCATCCATCACCATCTGCGCCAGCGCCAGCACGTTGGCGGCGCCGCCCATGTCCTTCTTCATGATCAGCATGCCGGCCGACGGCTTCAGGTCGAGCCCGCCGGTGTCGAAGCAGACGCCCTTGCCGACCAGCGTCACCCTGGGATGCGCGGGATCGCCCCAGGAGAAATCGACCAGCCGCGGCGCCCGCGTGGACGCCATGCCCACGGCATGCATGAGCGGAAAGTTCTGCCGTACGAGATCGTCGCCGATAATGGCGTTGAAACTGGCGCCGAACCGCGTTGCCAGTTCGCTGGCTGCGCGCGCCAGCTCTTCCGGTCCCATGTCGTTCGACGGCGTATTGATGAGGTCGCGGGCCAGGGTCGCCGCGTCCGCCATGCGCGCGATATCGGCGATATCGACGCCCTCCGGCGGCACCAGCCGGACATCGGGCGCATCGTTCTTGCGGTAGCGGCTGAAGCGGTAGGAGCCGAGCGCGAAGGCCAGCGCGGCGAGCCTCGTATCATGCGGCGCATTGGCAAACCGGTAGACGCCCGGCGGCAGCAGGCCGGGCAGGGCGCCGGGCCGGAACAGGTCGCGGGACCTGCTGCCTTCATCCTCGAGCCCGAACAGCACCTGCGCGATATGGCCGTCCGCCGACGGCAGCGTCAGGCAGGCCCCGGGCCTGGCGGCAAAATTGTTGGCCAGCGCAAACTGCCTGCTCTCGGCGGCAAGGCTGTCGCGGATCGCATCCCATGTCGCCTTGGTCGCAAAGGTGATGGGAATGGCTGACGGGGCAGGCGCGTTTTCGAACACGGATGGCATGCGGTTCTGGTCTTCCAATGGCAGGGGCGGGGGCGGTCGTGCACCAATTAACCAGACATTAGGGTTAACGGTCTATTGCTGGCGTGTTCGGCTCGGTCGATTAGCCCGATATCGTGAGTTATGTGCCATGCGTCAGCCCACCAGTCTTGCCCGGTTTCTTGCGTCCGCGGCCGTGACGGCGATTTTGGCCGCAAGCCTTGGCGGCTGTAAGACCATGTCCGACGTCACCGGCTCGATCGGCTCCAAAGCCGAAGCCGGTGCCCATCCCGGTTCCGGCACCGAGGCCGATCCGCGCCGCGCCGTCGAAGTCTACGGCGAGCGCTACCGCGCCAATCCCAGGGATGTCGATGCGGCGCTGCGCTACGGCAATGCGCTTCGCGCCAGCGGGCAGCGCGCCCAGGCGGTTGCCGTGTTCGAGCAGGCCACCATCGCCAATTCCGGCAACAAGGTGCTGCTCGCCGGCTATGGCCGCGCGCTCG
The DNA here is from genome assembly GCF_030697065.1 of Bradyrhizobium sp. Classification (GTDB taxonomy): domain Bacteria; phylum Pseudomonadota; class Alphaproteobacteria; order Rhizobiales; family Xanthobacteraceae; genus Bradyrhizobium. The sequence continues at coordinate 19,851 of NZ_JAUYQU010000084.1, read as the reverse complement.
CCGACAACGGCAATTCCCAGCGGGCGTTCGACGTGCTCTCCCGCGCCCATTCGCCCGACAATCCCGACTGGCGCATTCTATCGGTGCAGGGCACCGCGCTCGATCAGCTCGGCCGCCATGACGACGCCCGCCGCTATTATGCCGGTGCCCTGGCGATCATGCCCGAGGAGCCATCGGTGCTGTCCAATCTCGGCCTGTCCTATGTTCTTTCCCGGGATCTGCCGAAAGCCGAAGAGACGCTTCGCCGCGCCTACGCCAGCACGCGCGCCGATGCGCGGGTGCGGCAGAATCTGGGCCTCGTGGTCGGCCTGCAGGGCCGCTTCGCCGAGGCGGAAAGCATCGTCAAGGCCGACCTGCCGGCGGAGGAAGCCGCCGCCAATGTCGGCTATCTGAAGCAGATGCTGGCCCGCAAGGACAATCCGCGCGGCGGCCGCCCGGGCACCGTGCCGGTGGCGGAGCTCAACCGGCGAGACTGATCGAGGTGTCTAAATACCTCTGGTTGTCATTGCATGGGGTTGTTTTCGATATTTTCGGTTCGGGCCTGATCGGCCCCGTCGCCAGGCCGCACCTCACTGCATCTCCGCGACCTTGATGCCGGTCGGCCCGAGGATGACCACGAACAGCACCGGGAGGAAGAACAGGATCATCGGCACCGTCAGTTTCGGCGGCAGCGCGGCGGCCTTCTTCTCGGCCTCCATCATGCGCATGTCGCGGTTTTCCTGCGCCATCACGCGCAGGCTCTGGCCGAGCGGGGTGCCGTAACGTTCCGACTGCATCAGCGCGAGGCAGACCGACTTCACGCCCTCCAGCCCGGTGCGCTTTGCCAGGTTTTCATAGGCCACCTTGCGGTCCTGCAGATAGGACAGCTCCGCCGTGGTCAGCGTGAACTCCTCCGACAGCGCCACCGACTGGCTCACGATCTCGGTCGCCACCTTGCGGAAGGCGACTTCGATCGACATGCCCGACTCGATGCAGATCAGCAGCAGATCGAGCGCATCGGGAAACGCGCGCTTGATCGAGAGCTGGCGCTTCGAGATGGCGTTCTTCAGGAACAGCATCGGCGCCTGCAGGCCGAGATAGGCGGCCGCAATGCACATGCCGATCTTCACCGGCGTCGACTGCTGCATCTGCGAGATCACGAAGACATACAGCACCGCGCCGACGAACATCAGGATCGGCGTCACCAGGCGGAAGAACAGGAAGGTGATGTAGGGCGCCTGGCCGCGATAGCCGGCCATCGTCAGCTTGTCGCGCGCGGCTTCCTGCGCCAGCCATTTCGTCAGGTTGAAGTCCTCGACCACCCTGGAGACCAGTTGCTTCGGCGTGGCCCGCAGCGACACCTTCTCGGTCTTGGTGAGGCGGTCGCGTTCGCGCTGCCGGATCCGCTCGCGCTCGCTGGCAACCGCCTTCATGCGCTTGGCGAGGCCTTCGCCCGCGAACAGCGGCATGATCAGCGTGTAGGCGGTCGCGCTCGCGGCGATCGCGGCGAACAGCATGGTCATGAACCGCGCGTCGTGGAGCTTTGAGACCAGGAAATCAATCATGCTGCACCGTCAGAAGTCGAAGTTGATCATTCTCTTCATCACGAAGATGCCCATGCCCATCCAAATCACGCAGCCGACCAGCATTAGCTGGCCTGTCGGATGGGTCCACAGCAACGAGATGTATTCGGGGGTCGAGAGGTAGACGAGCAGCATGACGATCGGCGGCAGCGAACCGATGATGCCGGCGGACGCCTTGGCTTCCATCGACATCGCCTGGATCTTCTCGGCCATCCGCTTGCGGTCGCGCAGCACCTTCGACAGGTTGCCGAGCGCTTCCGACAGGTTGCCGCCGGACTTTTGCTGGATCGCGATCACGATCCCGAAGAAATTCGCTTCCGGCACCGGCATCCGCTCGTACAGGCGCACGCAGGCATCGCCGAGCGGCATGCCGATCGCCTGGGTTTCGATGATGGACAGAAATTCGCCCCGCAGCGGCTCCGGCGCGTCGGCGGCGACCACCTTGATGGATTCGAACAGCGGCAGGCCGGCCTTGATGCCGCGCACGATGACGTCGACGGCGTCCGGCAGCGCCTTGAGGAATGCCTTTTCCCGGCGCGTCTTGAGGTAGCCCAGGGTCCAGCGCGGCAGCCCGAAGCCGGCGGCGAACGCCAGCCCCAGCGCGCCGAGCAGTCCGCGCAAACCGCCCTCGGCGCTGACGAAGACTTCGTAAGTTGCCACCGGCTTGCCGGTGGCGTCCGACACCACGATGGTGGTGCGGCCCTCGGTGGCCGCCGTGACGAAAATCTGCTGGGCCGACCGCACCGTCGCATTTGCTACCGTCGGGTCGCTTGTGCGGACGCTGGTGAGGTTCCGGCGCAGATCGATCACCAATGCCTTTCCCAGGCCGAGATCGACCGAACTGGTGGTCGATGCCGGATCGACGAGAACCGGAGCCGTTCCGGAGCTGTTTCCAGGCTTCAGCGACGGCAACATCACCGCCGCGAAGGTCACCAGCCCGAGGATGGCCGAGATCGTGATGAATTTCTTCGGCGTCCAGTCGAGGCCGGCCTGGGTGAGGCGGACGCTCAGCGAGACGCGTTTTTCCTTCTGGCGGCGCGCGTCGAGCTCCTTCAGCGATCCTTCGACCTGCTCGCGGCGCGAACGCTGGTTCTTGTCGACGACATTGCGGGTAACTGGCTCCGGGCTGGCGACGGAGGCGCGGCGGTTCTCCGCCTTTCGCTGCCCCGACAGCAGCGGATACAGAAACACCCATGCCACGCCGCCGATGGCGGTGGCGGCGAGAAAGGCCAGAGCGAGCGTCTGCATGTTCATGGCTCGCTCCTTCAGACTTCCACGATGACTTCGGCGGCGTCGAGTGCCGCCGCAAGCCGCTTCTCTTCACCGTAATATCGCGCACGATCCCAGAAGCGGGGCCGTCCGATGCCGGTCGAACGATGCCGGCCGATGATGTTGCCGTTGGTGTCCTCGCCGACCATGTCGTAGATGAACAGGTCCTGGGTGATGATGGTGTCGCCTTCCATGCCCATCACCTCGGTGATGTGGGTGATGCGGCGCGAACCGTCGCGCAGGCGCGCGGCCTGGATCACGATGTCGATCGAGGCGCAGATCATCTCGCGGATGGTCCGCGACGGCAGCGAAAATCCGCCCATGGTGATCATGGATTCGCAGCGGGACAGCGCTTCGCGCGGGTTGTTGGCGTGCAGCGTTCCCATCGATCCGTCGTGACCGGTATTCATGGCCTGCAGCAGATCGAAGGCTTCGGGTCCGCGGACTTCGCCGACGATGATGCGCTCGGGGCGCATACGCAGGCAGTTGCGGACCAGTTCACGCATCGTGACCTGGCCTTCGCCCTCGATGTTGGGGGGCCGGGTTTCCAGCCGCACCACATGCGGCTGCTGCAACTGGAGTTCGGCGGCGTCTTCGCAGGTGATGATGCGCTCGTCGTCGTCGATATACTGGGTCAGGCAGTTCAACAGCGTGGTCTTGCCCGAACCGGTGCCGCCGGAAATCAGCACGTTGGCGCGGCAGCGCCCGATGATCTGCAGGATGTCGGCGCCCTCGGGCGTGATCGCGCCGAACTTGACCAGCTGATCCAGCGTCAGCTTGTCCTTCTTGAATTTGCGGATGGTCAGCGCCGGGCCGTCGATCGCCAGCGGCGGCACGATGGCGTTGACGCGCGAGCCGTCGGCGAGACGGGCATCGCAGATAGGGGAGGATTCGTCGACGCGCCGGCCGACCTGGCTGACGATGCGCTGGCAGATATTCAGGAGCTGCTGGTTGTCGCGGAAGCGGATCCCGGTCTTCTGAATACGGCCAGCGACTTCGATGAACACCGTTCCGGCGCCGTTGACCATGATGTCGGAGATATCGTCGCGCGACAGCAGCGGCTCCAGCGGTCCGTATCCGAGAACGTCGTTGCAGATATCGTCGAGCAGTTCTTCCTGCTCGGCGATCGACATCACGATGTTCTTGATCGCGATGATCTCGTTGACGATATCGCGAATTTCCTCGCGCGCCGATTCACCGTCGAGCTTGGCGAGCTGGGCAAGGTCGATCGCTTCGATCAGGGCGCCGAAGATCGTGGCCTTGACCTGATAATAGCTGTCCGACCGCCGCGCGTCGATGGCGGGCGCGGGCGGCCCCGATTTCGCCGGAGAGATCGGCGGTGAGGATACGACGGGCGGTGCAACGGCGGCCGGAGCCGCGGCAGGCGGATAGGTCACGCCTGCGGCGGGCTTCGCAGCCCGCGTATCGCCTTCAGTTCCGCTACGCTTACCAAACACGACGATACTCCATGCGGGTTACTTGGCCCGCAGCTTCTCGAGCAGGGGTGACAGGAAGGAACCCCGCGGTTTTTTGGTCTCGCCGCGGCCTGTCAGCCGTTGCGCGATCTGCAGAAAGATCTCGGTGGTACGATGATTGGCGGAAATCTCCGCGATCATCTGGCCGTTGTTGGCGGCCGACCCGAACATCTGCGGGTCGAACGGTATCGATGCGATCGGCTGGCTCTCGATCGCCTTGGCGAATTCGCCGGCGTTGATTTCCGGCCGTTTCGGCATGCCGACCATATTGAGGCAGTAGAGCGGCGTCCGGTCGTTGGGCCGCGCGGCTTTCAACAGGTCGAAGATATTCTTGGTGTTGCGCAGGTTGGCGAGGTCCGGCGCCCCGACGATCAGGATGTCGTCGGCGCCGATCAGGGCACGCCGCGTCCAGCCCGACCATTGATGGGGGACGTCGAGCACGATGCAGGGCATCGTGGTCCGAAGCGTATCGAAGATCGAGTCGAAGGCCTCGGCGCCGAAGTCGTAAACCCGCTCCAGTGTCGCCGGCGCGGCCAGCAGGCTGAGATGGTCGGTGCATTTCGACAGCAGCCGGTCGATGAAGGCGGTATCGACCCGATCCGGCGAGAACACGGCGTCGGCAATGCCCTGGGGCGGATCCTGGTTGTAATCGAGCCCGGCGGTGCCGAAGGCGAGGTCGAGGTCGGCCACCACCGAGTCCAGCGCCAGGTCGCGCGCGATCGCCCAGGCGACGTTGTGCGCGATGGTGGAGGAGCCGACGCCGCCCTTGGCGCCGACGATGGCGATGATGCGGCCGACGGCCTTGGCCTCCGGCGCCGAAAACAGATTGCAGACCGAGCGCACCACGTCGATCGTGTGGACCGGCGCGAGCACATAGTCGCTGACGCCGCGGCGGACCAGTTCGCGATACAGCGTGACGTCGTTGATCTTGCCGATCACGACCGCCCGGGTTCCGGAATCGCACACGGTGGCAAGTTGATCGAGCCCGGCGAGGATGTCGGTGCGTCCCTCGGTTTCCAGGATAATCACGTTCGGCGTCGGCGCGGTGCGATAGGCCTCGATTGCCGCCGCCATGCCGCCCATCTGGATCTTGAGATGGGCCTTGCCGAGGCGGCGGTCTTCGCCCGCCGATTGCACGGCGGCCGCGGTTTCCACGGTCTCGCAAAACGCCTGCACCGATACACGCGGCGCGGGCGCAATGTGATCTTCCGCGGGCGGCGATCCGTCCGGCTGTTGTTCGATTTTCTGACGCGCGTAGCTGATCATTTGCCTGTATCGCTGAGTTTGGCCTTGTCGGATTCGGGATAGGTGGTCGCGGTCGAAGTACCCTTGCGATACTTGTCGAAGGCCATGCTGCGCCGGGGCGTATAGGCCGGTGTCTCGCTTCGCGGCTGCACCAGGTCGGCCGGATTGTCGACCATCGCCGCCATGTTGCGCTGATAGGCGCAGCCGAAATTGTAATACTGCTTGTTCTCGAAGTAGCTCCTGTTCTTGATCGAGGGACCGAGATCCTCGGGCCACAACCCGCAGGGACCCGCCACCGCCGCGATCTTCGGATAGTTCAGCCGGATCGTCGCCAGCGTGCGCGGATCGTCAGGCTTGTAGCGGCGGGCGACGACCCCGCGATGCGGCACGCCGGCGGCAGTCAGCGTCGCCTGAATTTCCCGGAACGAGTCTGCGGCCGCGCGCGCGTTCGGCGTATCGACCGGCACGTCGGCGGTGATGGCGCCGGTGCCTTCGCGCAGCCAGACCTGCGCCAGCCCGATCACGTCGGCGCGCTGCGCGGCGGAAAGGCCGCCCCGTGCCTGCCCGACGAAGATCACCACCGAGCGGCTGGATTCCTCGATCGCGATCGGGTGGCGCTGGCGGTAATCGTGGGGATAGGGCTCGGCCACGGCGACGTCGCCGGTGTGCCTGCAGGCGCCCAGCACGACGGCCAGACCGACAAGCGATCCCGCCAGGCGGACAGCGCGACTGCGATCGAGGGGTAGTTTGATTGTCATCGTTTTGGTCCTCGTCCCGCCTAGTCGGTGATAAAGCCGTAGGTGCCGCGATAATTCCGGCCCGGTTCGACGCGGCCCGGGACGCCGTAGATGCGATTGATGCTGCCGAGCAGGGCGGCCTGCGGATCCGACGCATTGGCAAAGCCGTCATCCGGCCTCGACAGATCCTTCTGCGCCACCGCGCGCACGATGAAGGGCGTGACCAGCACCACCAGTTCGGTCTGGCTGTTCACGAAGTCGCGGCTGCGGAACAGCGTTCCGAGTACCGGCAGCTGCGCCAGGCCCGGCAGGCCGTTAATGGCCTGCTTGGTCGATTCCTGGATCAGGCCCGCCATCGCCATCGCGCCGCCCGAGGGAATTTCGAGCGTGGTTTCCGCGCGGCGGGTCTTGACCGAGGGGACCGTCAGCGAATTGCCGGATCCCTGGCTGAGCGTAATGGCGTTTTCATTCGACAGCTCGGAGACCTCGGTCATGACCCGCAGACTGATGCGGCCCTCTGTCAGCACGACCGGGGTGAAGTTCAGCGAGATACCGAACTTCTTGAAGGTGACCTGGGTCGTACAGACACGGGTAACGGAATCGCAGTTGTAGCCACCCGGGACCGGAAATTCGCCGCCGGCGATGAAGGACGCGGACTCGCCGGAAATCGCGGTCAGGTTCGGTTCCGCCAGCGTGCGCACCACGCCGGCGTTCTCCATCGCGCGGATGGTGGCCGACACCGAGCCGAACGAAGCGGTCGCGGCGTTATCGGCGACCAGCGTGCGGCCAAGTGCGGTAAAGGGGTTGGAATTGTTGAAGTTCACGACCGCGGTGCCGTAATTCAGGCTGCCGGAGAGATCGATGCCGAGCTGCTTGATGACCGTGCGCGCGACTTCGGCGACGGTGACCTTCAGCATCACCTGGTCGCGGCCTCGCACCGCGATCGAGTTGACCACCTTTTCGGTGCCGCCTACCAGGCGCGCGGCGAGCTCGCCGGCCTGCTGCGCCTCTACCGGGCTTGCCGCCGACCCGGTCAGCATGACGCCGTCGCCGACACCTTCGATCTGGATATCGGCATTGGGCAGCGTGCTCTTCAGCGCCGCGCGCAAGCCGTTAAGGTCGCGCTTGACCGCGATATCGTAGGCCGCGATCTGCTGGCCGGCGGAATCGAAGAACACGATGTTGGTCTGACCGACCGCGGCGCCGATGATGTAGGCGCGCTGAGAGGAGCGGACGACGGCATTGGCGATCTTGGGGTCCGCGACCAGCACGTCCTTGATGTCGCGCGGCAGGTCGATCACGATGGATTTGCCGATGCCGAGCGCAAGAAAGCGTGCGTTCATCTGGCCATCGGCGGCAAACGGCGCCGCGGCGCGATAGTCGCTCGCGAGCACCGGCGTCAGGGCCTGATTGCACATCATTGCCGCGACAGCCGAAAACGACAGGGCGCGGACCATCATGGTCCGGATCACCGGCTGACTTTCCCTGCACTTCATATCGCGCGTCCTCTTCACTTCTGCATCGTCGTCGGACTGGAGACGCCGTAGCGAACGACATTGATGCTGTCGCCCCGCTTGGGAGCCTGATCGTCGGTTTTGTTCTCGACCATGTTGAGGTCGGCAATGCTGCGCAGCGCCAGTGCCAGCGTGCCGGTCTGGCGCGCCCGCGCCAGCGTCTCGGCCTGTTCGGACTTCAACTCGAGCGTGACGGTCTTGCCGACCACGGCGTTCTGCCCGTCCTTTTCCTTCGGCGCCTGATCGATCGCGAGCACGCGGACATTGGTCAGGATGACTTCGGAGTTGACGACGTCGGGACCGTTCTTGTCGGCCCCCTTCTCGCGTTTGGAGAGGATGACGTCGACCCGGTCGTTCGGCAGGATGAAGCCGCCGGCGGCGGTCTCGGGTGAAATCTCGGTGGAAATCGCGCGCATGCCGGTGGGCAGGATCGCAGCCATGAAACCGGATCCGTCGGCCCTGACCAGCTTCTGTTCGCGAATCGGTTCGCCGGCGATGAAAGGCGAGCGCGCGATCGACCCCGCCACCTGCGTGGTGGCATCAGGCCGTTCGGCACGGCGAATGAAGCTGTTGTTGTTCGAAGAGGCCGGCCAGGTCTGCCATTGCAGGTCGTCGGGCTTGAGCGACTGGCCGAGACCGATGTCGGCCCTGGCGACGAGAACGTCGATCGTCGGCATCTGGACCACCGGCTCCGCCGGCGCCGGTCCCGTGTCGGAACCGCTCGCAAGATATGCGGCCACGCCTCCGGCTCCGACAGCGATCGTCAGCACCACAATGCGTGCGGTATTCATACGCTTCACTTTCCACATTACGCCGCGACGCTTCCGTCGCCGTGATGGGAGTTGACCAGCTATTCGTCAAAGCATGGTTAATGAGGCGTATCTAAATCGCGTTAACGGGAGTTTACCGAAACGCGCTCAGCGCATGGCGAAGTGGCTGAGGTCCACGGCCTTGATCCATTCGGTTTCCGGATAGATCATCAGCGCGCCGATCGCGAGCGCGATGCCGTAGGGAATGCCGGTTTCCTTGGCGTGCAGCTTGAGCAGCCAGGGCTGGCCCGCGAGTTGCCAGGGCAGCGGCCATTGCCGGAACTGCAGCAACAATAATGTCAGGGCGCCGCCGAACAGCGAGGCATAGAGCAGGTAGTTGAGCAGATGGCCGAAGCCGAACCACAATGCGGCCGCGGCCGCCACCTTGGCGTCGCCGCCGCCGACCCAGCCCATGGCAAAGCAGCCGAAGGCGATGACGAGCACGGTCAAGCCCGCGCCGACGTGCGCGAGAATGTCGAGGAATGGCATGCCGCTGAACAGGGCGAGGAACAGAAATCCGGCCGTCAGCGCCAGCGATATCCGGTTCGAAATCGTCATGGTGAAGAGGTCGCTCGCCGCGGCAAACGCCATCAGGGCCGGAAACAGCGTGAGGCGAACGATATCGAGGATCATGGGACGAAGCGGCCCGTATGGCTGACGAGAGGTCGGAGCATCGCCCGATTCTAGCGGTCAGAGATGAACAATCGGGAAACGGCCCGAGCGGTCACAAGATACTGGCGATCCGAAAGGCGATGGCGAGCATCGCCAGGGCCAGCGTAAGACAGACCAGTTCCATCGCCCGCCTGTCCCGGCTGCCGGCCGGAAGGTCCGGGCTTGTTGCCGCTGCGGCGGACACCGATTTACGCATGTTTACGCCAACACCACTCTATAGAGACAGCAAAGGCCCCGGGATTTCCGGGGCCTTTGACGCTTTTCCGCAGCCGTCGCTTATTTCAGCGAGGTGTTGATCGAGGTGAACTTGGTGTTCAGGTTGGTACCGAGGCCGTTCACCACGGCGATGATCGCGAGCGAGATGCCGGCTGCAATCAGGCCGTACTCGATGGCGGTGGCGCCGGACTCGTCCTTCACGAAACGCGAAATCAGATTCTTCATATGTAACTCCATGTGTACACGTGGCTGTCGACTTACGTTTGGTCTCGCCGGCGTCTCAGCACCGTGACCATGGGCGTAACCTACGGTCGGGAAATTTCGGCGCAGTTAATTCGACTGCGTAAACCTCGATGGAACCGGCACTTCTTGAGCACAGTAAATGTGGAATTAAGAGCTTGCCTGCAATTCGACAGATCGCCGATCGTCCCCGGTTTGGAGCGCTTCAAGGGCGTCAACCGGCGCGGATTCATCGCTCCTTAAGCGCGAACGGGTACCCCTTGAGGGTCCGCCGCATGAGGTTGCCATGTCCAATCTGCCCCTGGAAGTCGTCGTGATGTTCGGCGAGACGATCGCCAAGGTCGTCCCCGTCACCATCGGCCTGGCCGTGGTGTTCTCGGTGCTGACCCATTTCTGGGCCTGCAATCCGGGAACGCCGTGGTGGCGCAAGAAGGAACTCGTCACTGACTTCTGTTACTGGTTCTTCGTACCGCTGTTCGCACGCGTGCTGCGAATCGGGCTGCTGGTGCTCGGCGCCGGCGTCTTGTTCAATATCCACGATGCCGACGAACTGATCGCCTTCTACGACAATGGCCACGGCCCGCTGGCCCAACTGCCGCTCTGGTTCCAGGCCGTGCTGTTCCTCGTGCTGTCGGACTTCATGCTGTACTGGCTGCACCGTATGTTTCACCGGGGCGACTTCTGGAAATACCACGCGATCCATCATTCGTCCGAGCATCTGGACTGGATTTCCGCGGCGCGCTTCCACCCCGTCAACCTGTTCCTGGGAACCATCCTGGTCGACGTTTTCCTGCTGATCGCCGGTATTTCGCCCAACGTCATGCTCTGGGTCGCGCCCTTCAACATGTTCCATTCGGCGTTCGTGCACGCCAATCTGAACTGGACGCTCGGTCCGTTCAAATACGTGCTCGCCAGCCCGGTGTTCCACCGCTGGCATCACACCTCGCCGGAAGAGGGCGGCAACACCAACTTCGCCGGCACTTTTCCGCTCTGGGACATTCTGTTCGGAACTTTCCGGATGCCGGAAAACAAACTGCCCGACCATTACGGCGTGGATGACCAGGCGACGTTCCCGACCGAGATTGCCGGACAACTGGTCTATCCGTTCCGGCAATAAGCGGCTGCCCAAGGATATCTCCGCTGTTTGCACTTCGTTCACACATTAGGGTCAGATTTGCCCCGTCGGGCGCCGGTTCCGCTGCGTATCGCTTTTGCCGGCTCGTCAACGCCCCGGGGTAGAGTATGTCGTTCAGTTGCTTGCGTAGGCGCTCACGCGCGTTTTCTTCATTCCGCTCGCTCGCGATCGGATTTCTGCTGTGGCCGGCGGCGGCCCTGGCCGCGCCCGCGGCCGACACCGTCCTTGTCAATGTCGATCAGGCCAAACTGGTCAGGCTCCCCAGCAAGGTCGCCACCATCGTGGTCGGCAACCCGCTGATCGCCGACGTCACGCTGCAGAACGGCGGCATCATCGTCGTCACCGGCAAGGGCTACGGCGCCACCAATTTCATCGCGATGGACCGCGCCGGCGATATCCTGGTCGACCGCATCATCCAGGTCGAGGGTCCGACCGACCAGCTCGTCACCATCTATCGCGGCGTCGAACGCGAATCCTACAGCTGCATGCCGATCTGCCAGCGCCGCGTCACCCTGGGCGACGGCGAGAGCTACTTCAAGTCGGCGATCGACCAGGCCGGCTCGCTCTCCAACCAGGCCAGCGGCGCTGCCGCGGCGGGCGGCAAATCACCCTGATGGCCCGCGCCGGCCGGCGCGGCAGCCCGTCATGCCTTCTCTTGGCGAATTGCGATCCGCGGCGCCGCATCCCAAATGGTTAAGGTGCGGTTAACAAAGCGGGTCACTCCGCTTCGATCCGGCGAAACACTTCGACAATCTGTTTCAGGTAAACCTCGCGGTCAGGAAATTGCCGCCGCGATTCAAGGATTGTTCGATGTCGTCCCCCGCCGCCGCTCAAGGCCCGTTCAGAATCGTATTGCGCAGGTTCCGCCGCAACCGCCGAGGCTCGGCCGCCGTCGAATTCGCGCTGGTGGCGCCGGTGTTCTTCGCGTTGCTGTTTGCAATCATCGAGACCGCGATCATCTTCTTCGCAGGCCAGGTGCTGGAGACCGTCACGCAGGACTCCGCGCGCCTGATCATGACCGGCCAGGCGCAGACCGCCAACTACAACAAGGCGCAGTTCAAGGCGACCGTCGTTTGCCCGACCGGCGCTCTCGCCAAGGTGCTTTTCAACTGCGACAATCTCCATATCGAAGCCAAGAGCTATCCCGCTTTCCCCGACGTCGCGATTACCGAACCGATCGACGGCAGCAAGAATTTCATCCCGCCCACCAGCTTTTGCCCCGGTGAGGGCGGCGACATCGTCGTGGTGCGGATGTTCTATGAATGGCCGCTGTTCGTCACCGGGCTCGGCTACAACATCTCGAACCTGTCCGGCAGCAAGCGGCTGTTGTCCGCCACTGCCGCATTCCGCAACGAGCCCTTCCTCGCCACTTCGTCTTGCTGACGGGACAAAGCGATGAAAACCATGTCGATGTTCCCAATCTGGCTTCGCCTGCGGCGCACCGCCGCGAGGATGCTGGCGGATCGCAGCGGAATTGCCGCGACCGAATTCGCCGTGATCGTGCCGGTGATGCTGGTGATGTTCTTCGGTACGGTGGAGTTTTCATCCGGTGTGGCGGTCAATCGCAAGGTGACGTTGATGGCGCGAACGCTATCCGATCTGACCTCGCAGTCGACGTCGGTCAACAACACCGACTTGACCGGCTTCTTCGCCGCCAGCAAGGGGATCATGACGCCCTATCCGTCGTCGCCAACGCAATCAACCATTTCCGAATTGTATGTCACCCCCGGGTCGCTGGAGGTGAAGGTGACGTGGAGCCAGGGTCACTCGCCGCGTGCGAAGGGAAGCACGGTCACGATACCGACCGAACTCAGGGTTGGCGGCACCTATCTGATCTTCAGCGAAGTCAGCTATCTCTATGTACCGGCTGTCGGCAAGGTGATGGCGCCGACGGGGGTGAACCTGAAGGACGTCGCCTATACCCGTCCGCGGCAGTCGACCTGCGTGATCTACCCGACGCCGAGTTCCGGTTCTCTCCCGAACTGCCCGACCTCGTGACCGCAGCTGGGTCCCAGCGATCACGGTAGGTGTCATTCGTGCGTGCAAATAGGAACTGCAAATAAAAAGGCCGCGCACCGGCGCGGCCTTCTGCATTAGTCAGGTCGGATTCTCCGGGGCAGCGCCCGAAAGATATCCGTTAGCCAGCGGCGCGCAGATTGTCGGCCGAAGACTTGCCAGAGCGACGATCGGCCACGATCTCGTAGCTGATCTTCTGGCCTTCACGCAGCGTTCCAAGGCCGGCGCGCTCTACGGCGCTGATGTGCACGAACACGTCGTTGCCACCGTCATCCGGTTGAATGAAGCCGAAGCCCTTGGTCGCGTTAAACCACTTCACGGTTCCCATGCTCACGGGGGTAGTCCCTTCTCAAGATAGATATAGCAGAAGCCCACTTGCGGCGGGCTGGTGAGATCGAATTTTGGAAGGGTCGTCAGCGTCTAAACCGGCTGTACCGGTGGATAGCTAATGTCGTCCGGCCGAAAATCGATAAGGCCCATAATATTGCAAAATAGCCTCCAAAACAATCCTGACGTGCACGATTTTTTTATCGCGTCCGGGATCGCAGTTGGAGGCCATTGCCGACGCACCGCCATGGTTTTGCCATGCGGTTTGCGCGATTTTAGCGGCGGCGGAATTGACCGCGCGGCGGTGCACCGCGAGGCGGTCCGCCACCCGGGCGCTCGTCCTTGTGACGAAAGATCAGTCGGCCTTTTTCCAGATCGTAAGGCGACATCTCGATCGTCACCCGATCGCCCGCCAGCGTCTTGATCCGGTTCTTCTTCATCTTGCCGGCGGTGTAGGCGACGATCTCGTGTCCTGCGTCGAGTTGCACGCGATAGCGTGCATCGGGGAGGATTTCGGTGACCAGTCCTTCGAACTGGATCAGCTCTTCTTTAGCCATGGTTGTCTCCAGATCGATCGATCAGCGCGGTCGTTGGGTGCGGTTGGGTCGGGTGTTCGGACGGCTTTCGCGATGCAAAAACGCAACCCCCTGCATCCCTTCGGGCTTGCCGGTGGCCTGCGCCGGCGGACGGGACGGCTCCTGCCGGCTGGTCTCGTGGCGGTTGGTTTGCGGCGCGCCACCATTACCACCGGGACGGCGGTTTCGGCGAGGGCCTTTCGAGCCCGGTGCGGCTTCGTTGCTCCTGCTCGCATGCGTGCGCGGGCCGGATCGTGCCCCGCGATGCTGCGCCGGCGGCGGTGCGGCTTCGCGATGGCCCGGAGTGCGGTGATCTTCTCGCGGCAGGGCAATGCGGATCAGCTTTTCGATGTCGCGCAGATAGCCCATTTCCTCGGCGCCCGCGATCAGCGAGATCGCAACGCCCTCGGCGCCGGCGCGCGCGGTGCGGCCGATACGATGGACGTAGGTCTCGGGAATGTTGGGCAGGTCGAAGTTCACCACATGGCTGATGCCGTCGACGTCGATGCCGCGGGCGGCGATGTCGGTGGCGACCAGGGTGCGGATCTCGCCGGTGCGGAACGCCGCCAGCACCCGCTCGCGGTGGTTCTGCGACTTGTTGCCGTGAATGGCGTCCGCGCTAATGCCGGCCCGGGCAAGGCTTTTCACCACCTTGTCGGCGCCATGCTTGGTGCGGGTGAAGACCAGCGCGCGGTTGACCGTCTCGCTCTTCAGGAGATTGGCCAGGAAGGTCGGCTTGTTGGAGTGATCGACCTGGATGATGCGCTGGGTGATGCGCTCGACCGTCGAGGCCACCGGCGTCACGGCGACCCGCGCCGGGTCGCGCAGCATCGCTTCGGCGAGTTCGGCGATGTCCTTCGGCATGGTGGCCGAGAAGAACAGCGTCTGCCGCTTGATCGGGAGTTTGGCGACGACTTTCCGGATGTCGTTGATGAAGCCCATGTCCAGCATGCGGTCGGCTTCGTCGAGCACGAGGAACTCGACCTGGCCGAGCTTGAGGCCGTTGCTCTGCACGAGATCGAGCAGGCGGCCGGGCGTCGCGACCAGGACTTCGACGCCTGGCATGATCGAACGGACCTGGCGGCCCATCGGCACGCCGCCGATCGCCAGCGCCGAGGTGAGGCGCATATGACGACCATAGGCGTTGAAGCTGTCGAGGATCTGTCCGGACAGTTCGCGGGTCGGGCTCAGCACCAGCACGCGGCAGGCCTTGGGCTGCGGCTTGATGCGGTTCTCCAGAATGCGGTGCAGGATCGGCAGCGCGAAGGCCGCGGTCTTGCCGGTGCCGGTCTGGGCGATACCGACGACGTCACGGCCGGTGAGTGCGATGGGGATGGTTTGAACCTGGATGGGCGTGGGCGTCAGATAGTTCTCTTCCTTGAGCGCACGCGAGATGGGATCGGCAAGGCCGAAATCCTGAAAGGAGGTCAAAAGTTGGGTACTTTCCATTATAAAAGCAGGCGCCCGGCTGTTTCAGCCAGGAGCGCGCGAGGGTGTCAGAGACACCCGCGTGTCTGGGGCGTCGGTTTTGGTTAGCTGAAGGGGCAAGCCAGAAACCGTTGGACGGGCTCAGAACACGCGGCTCGCAGTGACCCGGTGATTCCCTGGGTCGTGGTAGTCATATGGAACACGAACGCGGCGCTTTCAAGGTGAATCGGGCGACGATTCCTTGACGCGGTTAAAGAGCCCTCAGAATTCAACCCTTCGACGAGCGTTTGCGGCGGTGCAAAAATCCTGCCGGAAATTTAGCCATCAAATCCCGTCTGTTTATAATTTATGCAGGATGCCGCATTAGCAGACAGGTTTGAGGCCTAAAAATAAGGCATGAATTCCGACAATTCTGCGACTGCCTTTAAAATTCTTCAACGATGCCATTTAGTTAGACAGAATATGTCTGGTGGCATGGTTCTTGCGATTCCGTTAACGCAGGCGGCCGTGGGGCCGTTTCGCAGCGTCTTAACGTCTGCGTCAGGGAGATGACACCTCATGCTTACTCAATTGAATCACGATATAGCGAAGCCCTTCAGCCGCCGCCGCTGGCTGGCGGCGACCGCCGGGCTGGTTTTGGGCCTGGCGGGGTTCAACAGCGCCCAAGCCCAGGAGACCATCAAGGTTGGCGTGCTGCATTCGCTGTCGGGCACCATGGCCATCAGCGAAACGACGCTGAAGGATACGGTCCTCTTCCTGATCGACGAGCAGAACAAGAAGGGCGGCGTTCTCGGCAAGAAGCTCGAGGCCGTGGTGGTCGATCCGGCGTCGAACTGGCCGCTGTTCGCCGAAAAGGCGCGTGAGCTCATCACCAAGGACAAGGTCTCCGTGGTATTCGGCTGCTGGACCTCGGTGTCGCGCAAGTCCGTGCTGCCGGTGTTCAAGGAGCTGAATTCGATCCTGTTCTATCCGGTGCAGTACGAGGGCGAGGAGAGCGAGCGCAACGTGTTCTACACCGGTGCTGCGCCGAACCAGCAGGCGATTCCCGCGGTCGATTACCTGATGAAGGACGAAAAGGTGAAGCGCTGGGTGCTGGCCGGCACCGACTACGTCTATCCGCGCACCACCAACAAGATCCTCGAAGCCTACTTGAAGTCGAAGGGCGTCAAGCAGGAAGACATCATGATCAACTACACGCCGTTCGGTCATAGCGATTGGCAGACGATCGTGGCCGACATCAAGAAGTTCGGCTCCGCCGGCAAGAAGACCGCGGTGGTCTCCACCATCAACGGCGACGCCAACGTTCCGTTCTACAAGGAACTCGGCAACCAGGGCATCAAGGCCACCGATATTCCGGTCGTCGCGTTCTCGGTCGGTGAGGAAGAGCTTGCCGGCATCGACACCAAGCCGCTGCTCGGCCATCTCGCCGCCTGGAACTACTTCCAGTCGATCAAGGATCCGGCCAACGAGAAGTTCATCAAGGCCTGGCAGGCCTACACCAAGAACCCGAAGCGCGTGACCAACGATCCGATGGAAGCTCACGTCATCGGCTTCGAGATGTGGGTCAAGGCGGTCGAGAAGGTGAAGTCGGTCGACGCCGACAAGGTGATCGACGCGCTGCCCGGCATCGAAGCCAAGAACCTGACCGGCGGCACCTCCAAGATGCTGCCGAACCATCACATCACCAAGCCGGTGTTCATCGGCGAAATCAAGGCCAACGGCCAGTTCGACGTGGTGTGGAAGACCCCGGGCCTGGTGGCCGGCGATGCATGGTCGAAGGAGCTCGATGGCTCCAAGGACCTGATCGGCGACTGGGTTGGCAAGAAGTGCGGCAACTACAACACCAAGACCAACAAGTGCGGCGGTCAGGGTTCCTGATCTCCTGCTTGATATGAGCTACCGGAGAAGGCGGCGCCAATGCCGCCTTCTCCTTAACTCCGGCCGGGGTCGTCCAGTGCTTGCCAAGGTTCTTGACCGTTTTCGCGCGCTTGTCCTCTCGCTTCTGTTGACCGTCGCCCTCGCATCGCCAGCGCTTGCGGGCCCGTTCGAGGATGCGGTCGGCAAGTTCGCCAACGACGAATTTTCCGACACCGACGAGGCGATCGGCGCGGTTGCGACATCAGGCAACCCGCTCGCCTTCGCCATCATCAGCGCGCTGCAGGACGGCCGGCTGATGGCCGATCCCGACAGCAAGAAAGTCTACGTCACCCAGCCTGACGGCAAGATCATCGATGCCGCGACCGGTGCTGCGGTGGACAAGGCGCCTGACGGCGCCGCCGCCGTACGCCTCAACAACCGGCTGCGCCGCGCCGTCGAAGCCGCATTGGGCGGACTGACGCTGCTGTCGCCGGATCCCGCCAGGCGGATCCAGGCCGCGCAATCGGTGTTCAAGACCCACGACGAAGCCATGCTTCCGCTGGTCGACGAGGCCCTGAAGAAGGAGACCGTCAAGGAAGCTAGACTGGCATTTACCGAGGCGCGGGCGGCCATCCTGCTGTTCAAGCCCGACGCCACGGATGTCGAGAAACTCGAGGCTATCGCCACCATCAAGGCGCGCGGCGATCAGGAGGCGATGGCGCTGCTGACGGGGCTGACCGGCGACCAGCCGGCAGCGATCGCGAGCGCCGCGGCGAACGCCAAGGCGGCCATTCAGCGCAGCCTTTCATTGTGGTCGATGGTGCAGAACGCCTGGTACGGGCTGTCGCTCGGCTCGGTGCTGCTGCTCGCGGCGATCGGCCTCGCCATCACCTTCGGGGTGATGGGCGTCATCAACATGGCGCATGGCGAAATGGTCATGATCGGGGCCTATGTCACCTTCGTGGTGCAGGAAACCATCCGCACCAGCTACCCCCATTTGTTCGACTACTCGCTGCTGATGGCGGTGCCGCTGGCTTTCATCGTCGCCGGCGCGATCGGCATCCTGATCGAACGCGGCATCATCCGCTTCCTCTATGGCCGCCCGCTGGAGACGCTGCTGGCGACCTGGGGCCTGTCGCTGGTGCTGCAGCAGGCGGTGCGCACCCTGTTCGGCCCCACCAACCGCGAGGTGGGCAATCCCTCCTGGATGAGCGGCGCGTTCGAACTGGGCCAGGTCACGATCACCTACAACCGGCTCTGGATCCTCTGCTTCACGCTGGCGGTGTTCGTCATCCTGCTCGCCATGCTGCGCTATACCGCGCTCGGGCTGGAGATGCGCGCCGTCACGCAAAACCGCCGGATGGCGGCGTCGATGGGGATCGCGACCTCGCGCGTCGACGCGCTGACCTTTGGCCTCGGCTCCGGCATCGCCGGAATAGCCGGCGTGGCGTTGTCGCAGATCGACAATGTCAGCCCCAACCTCGGCCAGAGCTACATCATCGACTCCTTCATGGTGGTGGTGTTCGGCGGCGTCGGTAATCTCTGGGGCACGCTGGTCGGCGCCTTTACCCTCGGCATCGCCAACAAATTCCTGGAGCCGGTGGCCGGCGCCGTGCTCGGCAAGATCGCCATTCTGGTGCTGATCATCCTGTTCATCCAGAAACGCCCGCGCGGCCTGTTCGCGCTCAAGGGCCGGGCGGTGGAAGCATGATGCCGCATGTGCTCACGCGGTCGCTGGATCGCAGCGCGACCATCTTCCTCGCGGTGGTCGCCGCGGTCGGCATCCTGATCCCGCTGTCCAACCTGCTGTTGCCGGCAGACTCGATGTTCCAGGTGCCGACCTACCTGGTGGCGCTGTTCGGAAAATATGCCTGCTACGCCATCCTGGCGTTGTCGATCGACCTGATCTGGGGCTATTGCGGCATTCTCTCGCTGGGGCATGGCGCGTTCTTCGCGCTCGGCGGCTACGCGATGGGCATGTACCTGATGCGGCAGATCGGCAGCCGCGGTGTCTACGGCAATCCGGTCCTGCCTGATTTCATGGTGTTCCTGAACTATCCGGAACTGCCCTGGTACTGGTACGGCTTCGACAGTTTCTGGTTCGCGGCCCTGATGGTGCTGCTCGTGCCGGGGCTGCTGGCCTTCGGCTTCGGCTGGCTGGCGTTTCGCTCCCGCGTCACCGGGGTCTATCTCTCGATCATCACGCAAGCGATGACCTATGCGCTGCTGCTGGCGTTCTTCCGCAACGATTTCGGATTTGGCGGCAACAACGGGCTGACCGATTTCAAGGACATACTGGGATTCAACGTGCAGGCGGACGGCACAAGGGCGGCGCTGTTCATGCTGAGCTGCCTGGCATTGATCATTACCTTCCTGATCTGCCGCGCGGTGGTGACGTCAAAGCTCGGCAAGGTGCTGATCGCGGTGCGTGACGCCGAGTCCCGCACGCGATTCCTGGGCTATCGCGTCGAATCCTACAAGCTGTTCGTGTTCACGCTGTCGGCCTGCATGGCCGGGGTCGCCGGTGCGCTCTATGTGCCGCAGGTCGGCATCATCAACCCCGGCGAGTTCGCGCCGGGCAATTCGATCGAGGCGGTGATCTGGGTCGCCGTCGGCGGCCGCGGAACGCTGGTCGGGGCAGCCCTCGGCGCCGTCGTGGTCAACTACGCCAAGACGGTATTCACCTCGGGTCCGCTGGCGCCGTACTGGCTGTTCATGCTGGGCGCGCTGTTCATCCTGGTGACGCTGCTGCTGCCGAAGGGGATCATCGGCAC
>NZ_JAUYQU010000034.1 GCF_030697065.1 Bradyrhizobium sp. | reverse complement strand
GGGTTTTTTCTTCAGGCCCGGCAGATTGCGCACTTCGTAGAAGTGGCGCATGGCAGAAGCCAGCAATTCCTGCTTGATGCCCGGGAAATGCACGTCCACGATTTTCTTCATCGTGGTGGCATCGGGGAAGCGGATGTAGTGGAAAAAGCAGCGGCGCAGGAACGCGTCCGGCAGCTCCTTCTCGTTGTTCGAGGTGATCATCACGATCGGACGCAACGTCGCCTTGATGTTCTCGCCGGTCTCGTAGACGAAGAATTCCATGCGGTCGAGCTCGAGCAGCAGATCGTTGGGGAATTCGATGTCGGCCTTGTCGATTTCGTCGATCAGCAGCACCGGGCGCTTCTCGTGGGTGAAGGCCTCCCACAATTTGCCGCGCTTGATGTAGTTGGCGATGTCGGAGACCTTGGCGTCGCCGAGCTGGCTGTCGCGCAGCCGCGACACCGCGTCGTATTCGTAGAGGCCCTGCTGCGCCTTGGTGGTGGACTTGATGTGCCAGGTCAAAAGCGGCGCGCCGAGCGCCTTGGCGACTTCCTCGGCCAGCACGGTCTTGCCGGTGCCGGGCTCGCCCTTGATCAGCAGCGGTCGCTCCAGCACGATCGAGGCGTTGACGGCGATCTTGAGGTCGTCGGTGGCGACGTAATTCTTGGTGCCGGTAAACTTCATTGAGTGGTTGCCTTGCTGCTTGTTCTTGAGCGCGACGCCGCGCCACGGTCTCTAAAGGAAACGACCGCCGGATCGGCGGTCGCCACGGGTGGGAAGCTGCTCAGACGCGTCTGACCAGCGAGAGAATGACGAGGACGATCACCGCACCGATGGTGGCGTTGATGATATCGCGGATCGCGCTGCCGCCGAGGCTGACGCCCAGTTGCGGCAATATCCAGCTCGCCACCAGCGCGCCGATGATGCCGATCACGATGTTGCCGATCAGCCCGAAGCCGGCGCCGCGCACGATCAGGCCGGCGAGCCAGCCCGCGATCGCGCCGATTACAATTGCCGCCAGGATACTCATTGATACCGCCCCGCTGATAAAGCCCCGATGCGGGCAATTCTAGTTGAAAAACCCGGCAGGTCTAGGCCTCCTGGAGGCGCGCAAGGCCCTTGACGTTCGCGGTCCGGCGGGCAATCTGTAGCGCATGTTCTTGCAATTCTTCACATCGCTGCGCGATGCCCAGGTCCCGGTCACCTTGCGCGAATATCTGACGCTGATGGAGGCGCTCGACGCCGACCTCGCCGAGCAGACCGTGGAGAATTTCTACTACCTGTCGCGCGCGGCGCTGGTGAAGGACGAGCGCAACCTCGACAAGTTCGACCGGGTGTTCGGCACCGTGTTCAAGGGGCTGGAGAGTCTGCTCGACGCCATGGAGAAGGCGGACATTCCCGCCGAATGGCTGAAGAAGCTGGCCGAGAAATATCTCACCGAGGACGAGAAGAAGCAGATCGAGGCGATGGGCTGGGACAAGCTCATGGAGACGCTGCGCCAGCGCCTGAAGGAGCAGCAGGGCCGGCATCAGGGCGGCAACAAGTGGATCGGCACCGCCGGGACCTCGCCGTTCGGCGCCCATGGCTACAATCCCGAGGGCGTGCGGATCGGGCAGGACAAGAACCGCAACAACCGCGCCGTCAAGGTGTGGGACAAGCGCGAGTTCAGGGACCTCGACGGCAATGTCGAACTCGGCATCCGCAACATCAAGATCGCGCTGCGGCGCCTGCGCAAATTCGCCCGCACCGGCGCCCCCGATGAACTCGACCTCGACACCACCATCCGCGAGACCGCCAACCACGGCTATCTCGACGTCCATATGCGCCCGGAGCGGCGCAACGCAGTCAAGGTATTGGTCTTCTTCGACATCGGTGGGTCGATGGATTCGCATATCGAGCAGGTCGAGGAGCTGTTCTCGGCGGCGAAGAGCGAATTCAAGCACATGGAGTATTTCTACTTCCACAACTGCCTCTACGAGGGCGTCTGGAAGCAGAACAAGCGGCGCTTCACCGACCGCACGCCGACCTGGGACGTGCTGCACAAATATCCGCACGACTACAAGGTGGTGTTCGTCGGCGACGCCTCGATGTCCCCCTACGAAGTCATGGTGCCCGGCGGCTCGGTCGAGCACGTCAACGAGGAAGCCGGCTCGGTCTGGCTGGAGCGCGTGACCCGGACCTATCCGCATGCGGTCTGGCTCAACCCGGTGGCGCAGAAGCACTGGGACTATTCGGAATCCACCACCATCATCCGCCGGCTGTTCTCCGAGCGCATGTACCCGATCACGATCGAAGGCCTCGAAGGTGCGATGAAGGAACTGGTGCGGTAATGGATTGTCGTCATTCCGGGGCGCGCGTGAAACGCGCGAGCCCGGAATCTCGCTGTAGTTGGAAATGAACTGATCGGGATTCCGGGTTCGCGTCTTCGACGCGCCCCGGAATGACGGTGTAAGCGGCAAAAGAGGGAGGTTCAATGCCCCAGACCATCCACACCGGCATCAAGGCCTTGATGGACGCCGCCAACGCCGAGATCGAGACCTTGAGCGCGGCCGAGGCGATCGATGCCGCCCGCAGCGACAACGTCGTCATCGTCGATATCCGCGATCCCCGCGAAATCGAGCGCGAAGGCCGGATCCCCGGCGCGTTCTCCTGCACCCGCGGCATGCTCGAATTCTGGATCGACCCGGCGAGCCCCTATGCCAAGCCGCTGTTCCAGGAGGACAAGAAATTCATCTTTCACTGCGCCGGCGGCCTGCGTTCGGCGCTGGCGGCCAAGACCGCGCAGGACATGGGGTTGAAGCCGGTCGCCCATGTGGCCGGCGGCTTCGCCGCCTGGCGCGACGCTGGCGGCCCGGTGGAAAAATGGGAACCGAAGAAGAAGGGTTGAAGCTTCCTTCGTCATTCCGGGGCGCGCGCCAGCGCGAACCCGGAATCCCGAGCTAACAATTTCCGATTCCGGGCTCTCGCCTTCGGCTCGCCCCGGAATGACAACAAGGAATTGGCACGATGACATCATCCACCGACGATCCGCTCGTTTCCACCGACTGGCTCGCCGCCCGGCTCGAAGACCCGAAAGTCAGGATCATCGACGCCTCCTCCAAATTGCCCGGCGTGCTGCCGCTGCCGGCGGAGGACTATCTCGGCGCGCATATCCCGGGCGCGGTGTTTTTCGACGTCAACGCCATTGCCGATCCCGATGACCCGCGGCCGCATATGTTCCCCGATGCCGCGCAGTTCGCGCGCGACGTCGCGGCGCTCGGCATTTCCTCCGACGACACCGTGGTCGCCTATGATTCCGGCGGCTGGACCGCGGCGCCAAGGGCGTGGTGGATGTTCCTGTCGTTCGGCCATCCCGATGTGAAGGTGCTGGACGGCGGCCTGAAGAAATGGCTGCGCGAAGGCCGCCCGACGCATTCCGGCAAGGTCGCGCCGAAGCCCGGCAAATTCCAGGCGAAGCTCGATTCCGGCTATGTCCGCAGCCAGCAGCAATTGGTGGACAATCTCGCAACCGGGGCGGAGCAGGTGGTCGATGCGCGCGCCCGGCCGCGTTTCGAGGGAACGGTCGCCGAGGTGTGGCCGGGCCGCCGCTCGGGTCACATCCCGGGCAGCCGCAATGTGCCGTACAGTGAATTGTTCGACGCCGGCACCGGCACGATGAAGCCGCTGGAGGATTTGCGCCAGGCGTTCACGGCAGCGGGCGTCGAGCTGACCCGGCCGATCGTGACCAGTTGCGGCTCCGGCGTCTCCGCGCTGGTGCTGACGCTGGCGCTGTACCGGCTCGGCGTGCGCGGCTCGGCGCTCTATGACGGCTCGTGGGCCGAATGGGGCCTGCCCGAGGGTCCGCCGATCGCGACCGGTCCGGCCTGATCGCGATCGCTTAACGGCTGCGCGGGGTGATCGTCGGCTGCGCGAACGGATCGGCGGCCTGTTGTTGGCGAGCCGCGGCCTGCCGCGCGCGCAGCGCCAACCTGCGCCGCTCCTTGGCGCGCCGCGCCTTGAGCCGTTTCTTGCGCGCCTCCGGGTCGGGCTTGGCGCTGGCGGCCTTCGCCGCCGGCTGCGTCTCGACCGTGACGGGCGGCTCGACCGCAACGGGCGTACCGCCCAAGGCGGCGATCCGGGCTGCGAAGATATCGGTGTCGGCCGCGGGCGGCAGGATCGCTGGTTCGGGTGCGGGCGCGATGGCCTCGTTGGCGGGCGGCAGGGCCGGCTCCGCCGTTGCGATCCTGGCTTCCTCCGCGGGGGCGGGGGTGTCGGCGACCGGCGCCTCGTTCGGCACAGGAGTATCCGCGACTGCGATGTCGGGCTGCATCGCCTCCGGCGGGGTCTTGTCCTGCGGCTCCAGCGCCGCGACTTCCCCGGGCTGATCCGGCGTTGCGGCAATCGCCGGTGGCTCGGCGGGCGCCGCGACCGCCGGAACATTGTCCGCGGCCGCCGGCTGCGCCGGCTCCGGTTCGACCCGCAGCAGCGCCAGCACGGGGACTTCCGGCGTCGTATCCTGCTGCCGGGCAAATTTCGGCTCCGGCGCCACGCGCCATGCGGGGGTGCTGGCGAATTCCTCGTGGGCGGCGCGCAGCAGGGCCGCCGCGCCGAGCCCGAACACCAGGACCGAGATCGACAAGACGATGGCGGCGAGCAGAAAACGGAAGCCGGGGAGCATGGACGCGATTTCCGCCCTCCCGGCTGATCCGGGAAGGCCTCTTGAACCCTGGGGAACGCGGTGACCACACGATTGGCCGGCTTCGCGTCGCGGGCCGCCGCCGGCGCGCACGAATCAGGCTGTTTTCAGGATAGCGCAACCGCTTGCCCGTTGTTTGCACCAATTCGGCGGACCGGACCCCGCCGCCCCCGTTTTCTTGCGGGGTGCGGCACTGTTGCAACGGCACCCGCGCCATCACAATATCCCGGAATCGGGCCTGATTTCGCGGATTTGTCTTGAATGCGCCGCTATCTTCCGCCATCTGCCATTAACGGTCCGGTGTGGGCTTGGGGTCTATACAAGAGCCATGATGATCAAACGCATTCTGACGATTTGTGCAGCCATGGCGGCGGGCGCCGCGGGAACCTCGCTGGGGATCTCTCTGGCCCTGGCGCAGGGCTATTCGCAGCCCCCGGGTTCGCTCTATTCGGCATCGCCGGCGCCCTATCCGCCCGGCGGCTACATCGTGGATGAACGGCGCGCGCCTGGCGCCCCCGATTTCGACGCGCTGGATGACGATGACGATGCGCCGGGTGCCACCGCGCTGTCCCCGCCCGGTCCGGCGATTGCGCCGGTTGATCCGCGTTACGGGAGGCCTGACAGCCGGCCGGTTTATTCCGACCGCGCGCCCGGCCCGATCCTGTCGCCGGATGATCCGCGTTACGGCCGTCCAGCCGGACCGCCGGCTGTCATCTATTCCGACCGCACCCCCGGCCCGATCCTGTCGCCGGACGATCCGCGTTACGGCCGTCCCGCCGGACCGCCGCCGGTGATCTATTCGGACCGCCCCGGCGGTCCGCCGCAACAGACCTATTCGGATCGCGGCTACGAGGACCCTCGCGCGCTGCGTCCGCCGGGAGCCGTCGGCGAGCCGGCCGGCGTCACCGGCACCTTGGGACCTGCGCAGGGTGCGCAAGGGACTGACGGCCGTCCGCTGGTGCTGTCGGCGCTGCCGCCCGAAGAACAGCCCGAAGTCGGCCCGGCGCAACTGCCGCCGCACCTGCGCAAGCAGGAAGTGGCCTATGCCACCAAGGAACCGGCGGGAACGCTGGTTGTCGATACCCCCAACACGCACCTTTATTACATCCTGGGCAACGGGCGCGCGATCCGCTACGGCGTCCGCGTCGGCCGCGACGGCTTCACCTGGAACGGGGTGCAGAAGGTCACGCGCAAGGCCGAGTGGCCGGATTGGCATCCGCCGACCGAGATGATCGAACGGCAGCCCTATCTGCCGCGCTTCATGGCGGGCGGCCCCGGCAATCCGATGGGCGCGCGCGCCATGTATCTCGGCTCCACCGTGTACCGCATCCACGGCACCAACCAGCCGTCCACCATCGGCAAGTTCGTCTCCTCGGGCTGCATCGGCATGCTCAACGATGACGTCTCGGACCTGTTCGAGCGGGTCAAGGTCGGCACCCGCGTGGTCGTGCTTCCCGGCGGCGCTCCGCCGGCGACAACCACGACCGCCTCGGCGCAGCCGCTGCCCGCTTCGGGCCCGGCGCAGGCATCGGGCGCCCCGGTACCCGGCATGCAGCCGACCGTGGTGCCGCCGCTGCCCGCCCCGGTGACGGTCAGGTAAAATCTCACATTTTGCACCGCCGTCATCCTGAGGTGCGCGCTCTTGCGCGCCTCGAAGGATGGCCGCACGTTCCAATCATCCTTCGAGGCGAGCCGAAGACGGCTCGCACCTCAGGATGACGGCAGTGGATGATTTGACGACTCCTACGCCAGCCGTCGCAGCGGCTCGCCCCTGAGCCAGGCGTCGATGCCCTCGACCATCTGGCCGTAGTGGTGACGAAAGCTTTCCTCGGTGACGTAGCCGAGATGCGGGGTCAGCACGAGGTTGTCGAGCTTGCGGAACGGATGGTCGACCGGCAGCGGCTCGACCGAGAACACGTCGACCGCGGCACCGGCGATCTTTCGCTGCTGCAAGGTCTGCAGCAAGGCGTCTTCATCGATGATCGGCCCGCGCGCGGTGTTGACGATGTAGCTGGTCGGCTTCATCCGGGCGAGATCGGCGGCCCCCACCAGCCCGCGCGAGCGCTGGCTCAGCACCACATGGACGGTGACGATGTCGGCGGTGGCGAACAATTCCTCCTTGCTGGCGTAACCGACCCCGACCTCCTTGCAGCGCTCCGGCGTCAGGTTCTGGCTCCAGGCGATCACGTTCATGCCGAAGGCCTGCGCCAGCCCCGACACCTTGGCTCCCAGCTTGCCGAGGCCGATCACGCCGAGCGTCTTGCCCTCGATCTCGACGCCGGCGAATTTCTGCAAGGGCTCGCCGGCATGCATGCGGGCGTTCTCGCGGCCGATATTGCGGGTCAGTTCCAGGATCAGGCCCATGGTCAGGGGCGCGGTGGGGTCGCGGGAAAACTGCGTGCCGCACAGCACGATGCCCTGATCTTTCGCCGCCTCCAGGTCGAGCGCGGCATTGCGCATGCCCGAGGTGATGAACAGCTTCAGCCGGGGCAGGGCGGCGAACAGGGCGCGCGGAAACGGCGTGCGCTCGCGCATCGCGCAGATGATCTCGAAATCCTGCAGCGCGGCGGCGGCTTCCTGCTGCGACGCGAACGGCTGGTCGAACACGGTGCCGTCGATGCGGTCGGAGACTTTTGACCAGTCCGCGATATCAAGGGCCACGTTGAGATAGTCAT
>NZ_JAUYQU010000006.1 GCF_030697065.1 Bradyrhizobium sp. | reverse complement strand
AACCGAACTAGTTCTCACCGATAGATCACGCGGTATGGGTCCCTGCGTTCGCAGGGACGACAGCGGAGTTTTACTCCGCCGCCTTCGCGAACCTATCGTCCAGCGCGTAGCCCGCGCCGCGCACGGTGCGGATCGGGTCCTGCTCGCCGCCGGGGTTGAGCAATTTGCGCAGGCGGCCGATATGGACGTCGACGGTGCGCTCGTCGATATAGATGTCGCGGCCCCAGACACTGTCGAGCAGTTGCTCGCGGCTGAACACCCGGCCGGGATGTTCGAGGAAGAATTCCAGCAGGCGATACTCGGTCGGGCCGAGGTCGATCGGCCGGCCGGAGCGCGCGACACGGCGCTTTTCGCGGTCGAGTTCGAGGTCGCCATAGGCCAGCATGGTAGCGAGCCGCTCGGGGCTGGCGCGGCGCAGCAGACCTTTCACGCGCGCCAGCAATTCCGGCACCGAGAACGGCTTGACGATGTAGTCGTCGGCGCCGGTGGCGAGCCCGCGCACCCGCTCGCTCTCCTCGCCGCGCGCGGTCAGCATGATGATGGGCAACTGCCGGGTCTCCGGCCGTGCCCGCAGGCGACGGCACAGTTCGATCCCGGACAGGCCCGGCAGCATCCAGTCCAGCACGACGAGATCCGGGATCCGCTCCTTCAGCCTGGTATCGGCGTCGTCGCCGCGCCCGACGGTTTCGACGTCGTAGCCTTCGGCGTCGAGGTTGTAGCGCAACAGCGTGGTGAGCGCTTCCTCGTCTTCCACCACCATAATGCGCGCACTCATCTTCTTCCTGGCCTTCTTCTGGTTTGAGTTTTCCGCACGCGAACCGGTATCCACTTCGTCCGACAATGCGACCTCAATTACCCGGTACGGCAGTGGCAAAACTCGTCATGTCGCCCTTCGGGCGCTTTTCGAGTATCTGCTGGCCCTCAATCATGTAGAACACCGTTTCCGCGATATTGGTGGCGTGATCGCCGATCCGTTCGATGTTCTTGGCGCAGAACATCAGATGGATGCAGAACGAGATGTTGCGCGGGTCTTCCATCATATAGGTCAGCAGCT
>NZ_JAUYQU010000305.1 GCF_030697065.1 Bradyrhizobium sp. | reverse complement strand
ACGTCGCCCTGGCGCCGATCGTTCCGGTGCAGCAAAAGGCGTGATCGTCCGTCGATCGTGGTTATCCGTTCACCTGAACCTGCGCGCTTTCCTTCTCCCCTCCTCCCGCGAAGCGGTGGGGAGGGGTCGGGGGTGGGGGGTCTATCGGCGCATTACTCTGACAACGAATTTGCCGAAGCGCCTCCCGACCACGCGCAAGGGCGCGTGGGAGGAGGGGAGAAGAGTATCGCTACGATGCACCGCAAACGATCAATCGTTGGAAGTGAAAACGTCCTACCCCGCGACGCGCACGGCGCGGTCGCTGACCATCTGGTCGATGGCGCTGTCAGAATAGCCGAGTTCGCGCAGGATCTCGCGCGAGTGCTCGCCGACGCGCGGCGCCGGTCCGCCGATCCTGGCCTCGTTGACCGAGAAACGCGCCGCCGGTTTCGGCTGCCGCACCCGTCCTACCGCGGGCTGGTCGAACTCGGCGATGATGCCGCGCGCCACCACCTGCTCGTTGCCGACGATCTCGCCGCGGCGCAGGATCGGCGCGCAGGGTACGTCGGCGGCATCGAGGCGTTCCAGCCACTCGGCGGTCGAGCGCGTGGCGATGTATTCTCCCATCTTGTTGATGCGGGCGGTGGCGTTGACCGAGCGCGCCGACGGCGTCGCAAACCGCGGATCTTTGGCAAGGTCCGGATCGCCCGATGCACGGCAAAAACCCTGCCATTCGGAATCCGAGATGGTGCCGGCGGTGATGTAGCCGTCGCTGGTCCTGAATACGAGATCCGGCCGGTCCTTGGGATCTTCCGCCGCAGCCTCGGCGCCGACGACGGTGTATTGGCTCATCCCTTCCGGCCACAGATAGGAGATCATCGCATCGAGCATCGCGACCTGGATATGATCGCCCTGCCCGGTCTTTTCGCGGGCATAGAGCGCCGACGAAACCGCCTGCGCCGTAAACACCGCGGTGGTCTTGTCGCAGACGATGGTGCGGATCATCTGCGGCCGGTTGGTCACCGGCTGCGACTGGATGTCGGCAAAGCCCGACAGGCCCTGGATGATCGGATCGTACACCCGCTTCCTGACGTAAGGCCCGGTGTCGCCGACGCCGCTGATCGAGACATAGATCAGCCGCGGATGCCGCTCGCGCAGTTGGTCGGACCCGAGGCCGAGACGCTCCATGGTGCCGGGACGGAAATTCTGCACCAGCACATCGGCCTGAGCGGCGAGTTTTGCCAGCACTTCCTGGCCGGTCGCGTGCTTGATGTCGATCGAAAGCGACCGCTTGCCGCGATTGGACGAAATGAACAGCGCCGAAAACTCGCCCGTCTTGTCGATCGAGGCGCGGCTGCGGCGGGTGATGTCGCCACCGATCGGCTCGATCTTGAGCACGTCGGCGCCCTGATCGGCCAGGAACATGGTCGCGAACGGGCCGGAAACCACCCCGGTCAGATCCAGCACCCGAACGCCGTTGAGTGGACCCGGCATGACAATCTCCAATTATGCTTTTTTGGCGGCCTGGCCGGTCTGCTCGACGATCGAGTCTTCGACGTCGCGAAGCTGATCCTTGCCGAAGAACATCTCCTCGCCGACGAAGAATGTCGGCGACCCGAACGCACCGCGGGCAACGGCATCGCCGGTCAGGTCGATCAGCTTCTTCTTGACGTCGTCCTGCTGGGCGCGGGCGATCAGCCGGTCGATATCGATACCGGACGAGGTGAACGCGGTGCGGAAGATCTCGGGATCATCCATCTTCTTCGGCTCTTCCCACATGTGGTGGTAGGCGGCGCGGAAATAGGGTTCGAACATGCCTTCGAACCGGGCGGCGACGGCGCCGCGCATCAGCATCAGCGTGTTGACCGGGAAGAACGGGTTCGGCTTGAACGTCGTGATGTCGTGGCGTCGGATGAAACGCCTCGTTTCCAGCGCCTGATATTCGGGCTTGTTCCTGATGCCGCGCAGCGATTCGAACGGCGACAGATTGTTGGTGGCCTTGAACACGCCACCGAGCAGCACCGGCACATATTCGAATTTCACCCCGGTGCGCCGCTCGATACCAGGCAGCGCCTTCTCCGCCAGATAGGCGTTGGGGCTGCCGAAATCGAACTGGAATTCGACCTTAAGGGAATTTGCCAACGGGTTTCTCCTCCCGGCACGATGATCCGCGCCTGCCCTCGCCGTTCCGGCGATTGCTGACGCTTTCACCACTAAAGTTCTATAATTGAACTGTCAAGATGTCGGCGGTATTTGGCTGATTTTAGTAGTAGCCGCCCTGAATTTGCTGGTTGTCTGGCCTAAAGTGCCTATTTAGAATGATAGCCTGCCGAACCGAGTCAAGGCAGAGCCCGACGGAGACTGCGATGAAGTGGGACGAACTGGAAGAGGAGCCGTGTTCGCTGGCCCGAACCGTCGCGGTGATCGGCGACCGCTGGAGCCTCTTGATCCTGCGCGAATGCTTTCTGCGAACCCGGCGGTTCGAGGGCTTCCAGTCGGCTCTCGGCATCACCCGGCATCTGCTCGCGGAGCGGCTGAAGAAACTGGTTCGGCTCGGCGTGCTGCGCCGGATCCCCTATCAGGAGTCGCCGAAGCGGCATGAGTATATCCTGACCCAGAAGGGGCTCGATCTGTATCCGATCATCATGTCGATCGTGCATTGGGGGGACACCCATATGGTCGATGAACGCGGCAGACCCCTGCTCCACGAGCACAAGAGCTGCGGCAAGATGTTCGATCCCGTCCTGGTCTGTTCGGAATGCGGCGAACCCGTCACGGCCAAGGGCGTCCACGTTCATCCCGGACCGGGCAAGCGAGTACCGAGGGCGGCCGCAGATCTGCCAAAGGCAGCAAAGACCAAGACCCGAAGCC
Source organism: Bradyrhizobium sp. (assembly GCF_030697065.1). Lineage (GTDB taxonomy): Bacteria > Pseudomonadota > Alphaproteobacteria > Rhizobiales > Xanthobacteraceae > Bradyrhizobium. The sequence goes on along the minus strand of NZ_JAUYQU010000305.1, from coordinate 3,902 downwards.
GCGCGGTCTGACCCTCTTCCCCCCTCGCCCCGCGCAGCGGTGCGGATGGAGTGAAGAGCATCGCTAATCCACCCGGCGGTACATCGGCGGCCGGGCGCGGACCGGATCGAGCAGCGACCAGTCGCCCTGCTCCACCACGTGGCCGTTTGGAAACGGCGCACGAACCTCCTGCCCCAGTGATCGCATCACCCGGTCGTCGCGGTAATAGCAGAGCAGCACCACGCGGACCAACGCCGCCAGCGGCGCACCGCCGACCTCGCGAAAGGCCCTTGGTAACCTCGGCTCGACGCTCCGCTTCCAGGTCGGCAAACGCACAGCCTCCGACCGCCGCGAGATGCGACAATGCGCGACGGACGTCGTCGCGGTCACGCTCCAGGTTACGAAGAATGTCGTCGAATATCCTGTCGTCGTCGGCGCCGGGCACGTCGTAAGCCGCGCTCGCGGGGATGATCATGCCGGCCAGCGCGCGGAGATCGCGGATCTGGTCGGCCGAGAGGTCATGGTTCTGCATCGAAGTCACTCTCAGTCGAACAGATTGGCGAGGCGCTGCTTGATGCTGTCGGCGATATAGAGCGCCAGCGCCTGGATGGTCGAGGTCGGATTCACGCCGCCCGATGTCACCCAGATGCTGCCATCGACGATGAACAGGTTCCTGACGTCGTGGCAGCGGCCCCATTCGTTCACCACCGAACGTTCCGGGTCGGTGCCCATGCGCGCGGTGCCGAGCAGGTGCCAGCCGCCGTTCAGGATCGGGCTCTCGACCGCAATGTTGCTGGCGCCGGCGGCGGTCAGGATCTCCTTCGCACGCGCGATGCCGTGGTTCATCATCTTCAGGCTGTTGGCGCCGATGGTATAGTCGAGTTTCGGCGCCGGGATGCCGCTGGAATCCTTCAGGTCGGGATCGAGCGTGACGCGGTTGTGCTCCTCGGGAAGGTCCTCGCAGATCGCCGAAAGCCCGATACGGCGGTTCACCAGCTTCCGGTAGGCTGCATGATGGTCGTCGCCCCATGGCAACCGCCCCGCGGCCGAACTGACGATGGCTTCCATGATGGCGCCGACACCGCGGCCGAACTGAAAGGTGTAGCCGCGCACGAAATCCCGCTTCGGGTCGGTCTCGTAGAATTCCTGGCTCCACAGACACAGCGGCGGACCACGATTGCCGTCGAGCGGCTCGTCGACATAGCCGTAGGTCAGGGCATAGGGGTGAAACATCAGGTTCTTGCCGACCAGCCCCGACGAATTGGCAATGCCGTTGGGGAATTTCGCCGATACCGAGTTCAGCATCAGACGCGGCGTGCCGACGCCGTTGCAGGCGAGGATCACGACTTCGGCGGGCTGAAACTGCTCCCGGCCCTCGGCGTCGTAATAGATCACGCCGGAGGCCATGCCGTGTTCGTCGACGGTGACCTCGCGCACCCGGCACATGGTGCGCAATTCGACGCCGGCACGGATCGCATGCGGCCAATAGGTGATGTCGGTACTGGCCTTGGCGCCCTGCGCGCAGCCCGGCGTGCAGTGGCCGAGATTGATGCAGCGCGCCCGCCCCTCATAATCCGTGGTGGCGATGGTCGAGTCGGACGGCCACCAGTGCCAGCCGAGCTGGTTCATCGCCTTGCCGAACCGCGCGCCGGATTTGCCCAGCGGCAATGGCGGCATAGGCGGCTGATGCGGCGGATAGGCGGGATCGCCGGCGAGACCGGAGACGCCCATCATGCGGTCGTTCTCGGCGAAATACGGCTCCAGCGTGGCGTAGTCGATCGGCCAGTCGTCAGCGACGCCATCGAGCGTGCGCACCTTGAAATCCGAGGGGTGCATGCGCGGAAAATGCGCCGTGTACATGATGGTGCTGCCGCCGACGCCGTTGAAATTCACCACCTTGATCGGCGAATTGGCGTCGTTGATCGGATAATCGGTGGGCCGCGCCCGGCGGTTGGGATTGATGGCGAAATCGCTGAACAGGCGCGCTTCCCAGTCGCGGCCGTTGCTGGGATAGTCCGTCGGCTTCACCCAGTCGCCCTGCTCGAGGCAGACGATCCGCATCCTGGTATCGGCCAGACTCCAGGCCACCGCGGCGCCCGACGCCCCGGAACCGACGATCAGGACATCGACTTTATCGAGCATCGATTTTGCCTCCCCAGCGAATCCATTGATAGCCAGTTCGCTCCCGGCTGTCAGCATGCGCGACAGCATGGGTGATGCTATTGTAGGCTCGGACGGCAACGACAAGAACCGGGAGGATCGCGTGACTGACGGCGTGCGCACTGGCGCAGAGACAATCCAAGAATGTGACGTGCTGGTGGTCGGCTCGGGCTGCGCCGGGATGTCCGCCGCCGTCACCGCCGGCCACCGCGGCCTCAAGGTCCTGATCGTCGAAAAGGAGCCCCGCTTCGGCGGCACCACCGCGCGCTCCGGCGGATGGCTCTGGATACCCGGAACGTCGCTGGCGCGGGCCTGGGGCATCAACGAAAGCCCGGACCAGGCGCGAACCTATTTGCGGCATGAAGCGGGCAACAGTTTTGACGCGGCCCGGGTCGATGCTTTTCTGACCGCCGGGCCGGAGGCCGTCGACTTCTTCAGCACGCAAACGGCGTTGCGCTTCGATATGCCGCTGGTATTTCCCGACTACCACGCCGAAGCCCCCGGCGGAACGCAGGGCGGCCGCTCGATGGTGACACGCCCGTTCGACGGCCGCGAACTCGGTCCGCATATCCGAACTCTCGGCGCGCCGCTGCCGGAATTGACCGTGTTCGGCATGATGCTTGGATCGGGCAAGGAGATCATCCACTTCATGCGCGCGACCAAATCGCTGACCTCGGCGGTGTATGTCGCCAAGCGGCTGTCCCGCCACCTGTTGGACGTGATACGCCACGGCCGCGGCATGATGCTCACCAACGGCAACGCGCTGGCCGGGCGGCTGGCGAAGTCGGCCTTCGACCTCAACATACCCCTGTGGCTGTCCTCCCCGGTCCGCGAGCTGATCGTCGAGGACGGTGCGGTGCGCGGCGCCATGGTCGAGCGCGAGGGACGCATGGTTCGGGTGCACGCCAGACGCGGCGTGATCCTGGCCTGCGGCGGCTTTCCGCATGATGTCGCAAGGCGCAAGGCGATGTTCCCGCATGCGCCTGACGGCACCCAGCACTACTCGCCGGGTCCAACCGGCAACACCGGCGACGGCCTGCGCCTGGCAGAGGCGGTCGGCGGGCGCATCGAGGACACGCTGCCGAATGCCGCGGCGTGGGTACCGGTATCGGTCACCAAGCGGAAAGACGGCAGCAGCGGCGTGATGCCGCATTTCATCGATCGCGCCAAGCCCGGCGTGATTGCCGTGATGCGCAACGGCGCCCGCTTCGCGAACGAAGGCAACTCCTATCACGACTTCGTCCAGGAGATGATAAAGGCCGCCAGGCCCGGCGAAGAGATCGCCGCCTTCCTGATCTGCGATCACAAGACCCTGCGCAAATACGGCCTCGGCTGCGTGCCGCCGTTTCCGATGCCGATCGGCCGTCACGTCAAGACCGGCTATTTGATGCGCGGCGCTACGCTGGCGGAACTGGCCGCGCAGGCCGGCATCGATGCGCGAGGGCTGGAGACGACGATCGCGGCGTTCAACGCCTCGGCGGCCACCGGACAGGATGCCGACTTTGGCAAGGGATCACGCGCCTACAACCGTTTTCAGGGAGATGGGCTGCATGGACCGAACCCCTGCATCGGCCCGATCGCGCAAGGGCCGTTTTACGCCATCAAGATGGTGATCGGCGATCTCGGTACCTATGCTGGAATAAAGACCGACGAGAACGCCCGCGCGCTGGATGCCGATGGGCACGCGATCGAGGGGCTCTATGCCGCCGGCAACGACATGGCGAGCATCATGGGCGGCAACTATCCCGGCGCCGGCATCACGC
>NZ_JAUYQU010000291.1 GCF_030697065.1 Bradyrhizobium sp. | reverse complement strand
GCCCGGGTCGACGGGGAAATCGCGAGCGGTACCGTACAAATCCGGATTGAGCGAATCCTTGCGCCCGAGCAAACAGGGCAGTGTCGTTCCAGACTATGGTCGCGCATCGAACGAACATCGGAGCCGAGGCCATGAGCCTGTACATGCTGGACGCCTTCATCTGGATTCTCGGGACTCGCGGTCATATTCCGCAAAGCGGCGACCTAGCCCCTCTTCCGGACCGGTCGTTGTTCGGCGTCGGCGCCGTGATGCGGGCCCTGGCCGCTTTCCTCGTGATGGTCACGATTCTGTCGCTGGTCCTGTGGCTCGGGGTCTCGCTTGCCATCAAGCTGCTGTAACCGGGTCCGCACGCGGTCACCGACGGTTTCGCGCGAATGGCGTACGAGCGCATCAGTCTAGAATGCTTCTAAGTCATACTATGGAATCCCTCTAAACTAAGCCTTTCGCGACATCCCGTCGCTGACGGCACGCCATCTGCTGCGCTACTGAAACCGGCATCGACATCATCGCCGCCGGAGCAGCTTTCATGATGAAATTTCGCGCCCTCACCGCAACCGCAGCGTTGCTCTGTTTCGTCTCGACTGGTGTCACCACGGCATCGGCCAGCAGCGAGGTCAACGTCTATACCTATCGCGAAACCAAACTGATCCAGCCGCTGTTCGATGCCTTCACGGCGGATACCGGCATCAAGGTCAACATCGTTTCGGCGAGTTCGGGCCTCGAGCAGCGCATCAAGGCCGAGGGCGCCAACAGCCCGGCCGACGTGCTGCTGACGGTCGATATCGGCCGCATGGACGAGGCGGTGAAGGCCGGGGTGACCCAGCCGATCAAGTCGGATGTGATCGACGAGATCGTGCCGCCGCAGTATCGCGATCCCGACGGTCACTGGGCCGGAATTTCGATGCGCGCGCGCGTGATCTATGCCTCGAAGGACCGCGTCGAGCAGCAGGCCATCAGCTACGAAGAACTCGCCGATCCCAAATGGAAGGGCAAGATCTGCCTGCGCTCCGGCCAGCACATCTACAACAACGGACTGTTCGCGGCCTATGTCGCCAAGTACGGCGAGGCCAAGGCCGAGGAATGGCTGCGCGGCTTGAAGGCCAACCTCGCGCAAAAGCCATCCGGCGGCGATCGCGAGGCCGCGCGCGACGTCGCCGCCGGCAAATGCGACATCGGCATCGGCAACACCTATTACTGGGCGCTGATGATGAACAGGGATCCCGACAAGAAGCCGTGGGCGGAAGCGACCCGCGTCGTGCTGCCGACCTTCGCGGGTGGCGGCACCCACGTCAACCTGTCCGGCGTGCTGCTGGCCAAACACGCCCCCAACCGTGCCAACGGCGTCAAGCTGATCGAATGGCTCGCGGGCGAGAAGGCGCAGCAATTGTATGCCGACCAGAACTACGAATACCCGATCCGGCCCGGCGTCGCCATCAATCCGACCATCGCGGGCTATGGCAGGCTCAACGCCGATCCGCTGCCGATCTCGAAGATCGCCGCCAACCGCAAGGCGGCCTCCGCACTGGTGGACAAGGTCGGTTTTGACAATTGAGCCTTCACGATTGCTGGCTGCTTCCTCCCCGGCCCGGGGGAAGCGGCCGCATGACTCCTGACCAGCGGCGCACGTGAACCGAAACCAGCGCACCGGCCGCGCCGCCGCGGTACTCGCAGTGGCGACAGCGATCCTGGTCGCAGCGCCCGTGATTTCGATCATCGCGCTGGCGATGCATCCGGCGCCCGGCCTGTGGCCGGATCTGATGGCCTATGTGCTGCCGCGGGCGATGATCGACACCGCACTGCTGCTCGGCGGCGTCGGCGCGCTGGCGCTCGCGATCGGCGCCGGCACGGCGTGGCTGATCTCGCTGCACGATTTTCGCGGCCGGGCGATGCTGGTGTGGCTGATGCCGCTGCCGCTGGCGATTCCGACGTATCTGGCCGCCTATGTCTACGCCGACCTGTTCGAGCCGCTGGGCCTGGTCCATCGCACGCTGGCGATCTGGTTTCCGCTCCGCGAAGCGGTCGGCGCCCTGCCCAATTTTCGTTCGATGCCGGGCGCGATCGTCGTCATGGGCCTCGTGCTTTATCCCTATGTCTATCTGTCGGCGCGGACCATGTTCCAGTTGCAGAGCGCCGAGTTCGGCGAGGCCGCCAGGACCCTGGGCGCGAAACGCTGGACCGTGTTCTGGCGCGTCTCGCTGCCGATGGCGCGGCCGGCGCTCGCGGTCGGGGTCGCGCTGGTGTCGCTGGAGACCCTCAACGACATCGGCGCCAGCGAATATCTCGGGGTCCGTACCCTGACGGTGTCGATCTTCAGCACCTGGCTCAACCGCGGCAGTCTTGCCGGTGCGGCGCAGCTTTCCTGCTTCATGCTGGCGATCGTCGCCGGCCTGATCGCGATCGAGCGCTACGGCCGCCGCAACACCACGGCGGAGTTTTCCGCCGAAAGTCCGCGGCTGACACCGCGCACAAGGCTGAACGGCGCCAGGGGCGGCGCCGCCTTCGCGGCGTGCCTGCTGCCGGTGCTGCTCGGCTTCGTCGTGCCGCTGCTGTATCTGCTGCAGCAGAGCTTTGGCCGCGGGCTGCTCGAGAATTTCGACATGGCGCTGGGGCGCGACGCCTTCAATTCGATCGCATTCGCAACCCTTGCCACGCTGATCGCGCTCGGGCTTGGCTTCGCCACCATCCTGGCCTGGCGCTGGCGGCCGAACCCGGTGCGGTTCATCGCCATGAACATCTCGCAGACCGGCTACGCACTGCCCGGACTGGTGCTGGCGCTCGGCCTGCTGACCCCGGTGCTGGCCATCGACAACGGCCTGAACACGGTTGCCGGATGGCTGGGACGCTCGTTGCCGGGGTTGATTCTGGTCGGCTCGGGCGCTGCCGTCGTGATCGCCTATGTGATCCGCTTTCTGGCGGTGCCGACCGGGATGATCAAGGCCGGGTTCGAGCGGATTCCGCACGACTATGACGAAAGCGCGCGCGCCGCCGGCGCCGGACAGGCGACGACGATGCGGCTGATCCATCTGCCGCTGCTGCGGCCGGCGATGCTGGGCGCGGTCATCATCGTGTTCGTCGACTGCCTGAAGGAATTGCCGGCGACGCTGCTGCTGCGGCCGCTCAACGTCGACACGCTGGCGACCTCGATCTACCAGTTCGCCAGCCGCGGCAGTTTCGAGGACGGCGCGCTGGCGGCGTTGCTGATCGTCGCCGCCAGCATCGGCCCGGTGGCGTGGCTGACCCGGTTTTCCGACATGCCGAGCGGCCCCGCGTAGACGTCCGTCGGGTGGGCAAAGGCCTTTGGGCCGTGCCCACCATTCGGAATAACGATCGAGGATAGATGGTGGGCACGGCGCGAAGAGCGCGCCTTTGCCCACCCTACGTAGCGGCGCAAATTTCAACGGCTGACGCCACCCACTCACGCCGTCGCGAACTGTCCCGAGCGCTTGATCAGCAGGTCGAGGAAGCTTCGTGCCCGCAGCGACATCCAGTGGGTCTCGGGATAGACCGCATGCAGCGGCAGGGCGGCGATGGAGAATTCGGGCAACAGATTCTGCAGCTGGCCATTGCGAAGGCCGGCGACCGCGCACCATTCGGGCAGCACGGCAATGCCGAGATGCTGCATCACGGCCTCCTGCATCGCATCGGCATCGTCGACCAGCAGCGGCCCGCTGATCGAGGCGACGTGGCGGCCGTGCTCGGATTCGAAGATCCATTCGCCGGCGGACGGCAGGCGCGAATAGACGATGCATTGGTGCGCGTCGAGATCCTCCGGCGTGCGCGGCATCGCGCGGCCCTGAAGATAGAACGGGGTCGCGACCAGATAGCGCTGCACGGTGCCGAGCCGCCGCGCGACCAGCGTGCTCGACTCCAGCTTGCCGATCCGCAGCGCCAGTTCGACGCCCTCCTCGACCAGATTGACGAAACGCTCGCTGAAGCGCACATCAAGGCGAACCCCCTGATAGGCGCGGACATATTCGGCGATCACGGGCATCAGATAGCGCCGGCCGAACGATGAGGGCACGCTGACCCGCAGCGTGCCGCTCGGCCGCAGCGAATTTTCCTCGATGTTGACCCGTGCCAGATCGAAGCTGGCGAGGATCTGGCGCGCCAGATCGTAGATGCGGTGGCCTTCGGGAGTCGGCCGCAGCTTGCGCGTGGTGCGGAAGAACAGCTGGGTGCCGAATTCGCTTTCGAGCAGCGCGATGCGCTTGCTGACGGCCGGCTGGCCGATGCCGAGTTCGCCGGCAGCAACCGAGAAACTGCCGCCTTCCAGGCAGCGGACAAAGGCGCGCAGGCAGTCGATACGGTCCATCCCGGGCATTCCTGATGGGAATAAATCATATCCTATCCATTCCGTATTCTTCGGACAAGTTGCTGGCTAGGCTGGGCGCAGCAAAATCGCAGGGGGCGAACAACTCCCGCACCGCTCGAAGGGAGGCATCATGAGACGCCACATCGGAATCGTCGGCGCCGGCATCGCCGGCCTGCATTTGGCGCTTTATCTGCAGAAGCACGGCATTGCCGCCACGCTGATCACCGACCGCCGGATCGAGGACTACCGCGGCAGCCGCCTCATCAACACGGTCGCCCACCATCATGTGACGATCGCGCGGGAGGACTATGTCGGCGTCAATCACTGGAACGACCCGAAGCAGCATTATTACTACCATGATCATTTCTTCAATTTCCCGCAGCCGCTCTCCTTCCGCGGCGACTTCTCGCGGCCAAGCCGCGCCGTCGACTACCGGATCTATTTGCCGGCGCTGATGAAGGACTTTCTCGATCGCGGCGGCATGATCGATTACCGCCAGATCGAACAGAGCGACATCGCCCCGCTGGTCGGCCGCTACGACCTGCTGGTGGTCGCCACCGGCAAGGGCCCGCTCGGCCAGCTTTTCAGCTACCGGCCGGAGCACACGCCCTATTCGCAGCCGCAGCGGCGGCTTTGCGTCGGGCTCTATACCGGCGTCCGCCAGCCGGACCCGATGAACGTGACGCTGTCGGTGTCGCCGGGGCACGGCGAGATGATCGTGATTCCCACCGTCAGTTTCGACGGCGTCGCCACCGCGCTGTTGATGGAGAACGTCCCCGGCGGCGACATGGAGGAACTGGCGACACTGAGCTACGACGCCGATCGCAGGCGTTTCCTGCAGGTGCTGCTGGACAAGCTCGAGAAGCATCATCCGACCACCTATCACCGCATCGACACCGCGCGCTTCGACCTCGCGCAGCCCGCCGACCTGCTGCAGGGCGGGGTGGTGCCGACCGTCCGCAACACCATGGTGCAGTTCGACGGCGGCAAATGCGCCATCGCGCTCGGCGACGTCCATTCGGTGGTCGATCCGATGATGGGACAGGGCGCCAATGTGGCTTCCTATGCGGCTTTCGTGCTCGGCGAGGAAATCGTCAATGCGGACGTGCTGGACGCGCGCTTCTGCGAAAAGGTCGACCTCAGGCGGCAGGATCGCGTGCTGGCGGCGGCGCGCTGGACCAACATCATGCTGCAGCCGCCCTCCGAGGCGCTCGGAATGCTGATCGGCACGATGAGCCAGAACCAGGCGCTGGCCGACGAGTTCACCGAGAACTTCAACTATCCGGACCTTCAGTGGGACCGTGTGTGCTCGGCGGAGCGCATCCATGCCTGGATCGAGGCCAGATCGGTGCCGGCGGCGGCGCTGCGGGCGACGGCATGAGGACAGCGACATGCATTGTCTGACCGTCACCTATCCGGCGCCGAAAGATACGTCCCGCTTCAAGGCCTATTACGAGGCGACCCATGTGCCGCTGGCGAAAACCCTGCCGGGCTTGAAGTCGTGTTCGTTCGCCTATCCGCAGGGACTGGGCCCTGCGGCGGCGCCGTTCTGCATCTTCCAGGCATGGTTCGAGGATGACGCCGCGATGTTTGCGGCGCTGCAATCGGAGATCGGAAAAAAGGTCGCCGCCGACGTGCCGAATTATTCGCCCGACGGCGCGACCCTGTTCCATTTTCCGGCCGGAGCATGAGATGCAGCGGGTCGATCCGGTCGCGTTCCGGCAGGCCGCATCGCGCTTCGTGACCGGGGTCGCGGTGCTCACCGCGCTGGATGAGCGCGGCGAGGTCTGCGGCATGACCGCCAACAGTTTCGTCAGCATCAGTCTTGCGCCCCCGACCGTGCTGGTCTCGGTGAAACCGGGCCGGATGCATGAGGCGATTTCGCGGACCGGCCGCTACGGCGTGAACGTGCTGCCGGAAGGCGGCAAGGAACTGTCGCGGCATTTCGCCGGCCGGCCCGCCGCCGATCCGGTCCCCGGCTGCGCCATCGTGCAGGGCCTGCCGAGGCTGTCCGGCTGCATCGCGTTCTTCGGTTGCGAATTGGTCCGAACCGTCGATGTCAGCGACCACACGTTGTTCATCGCCGAAGTATCGAGCTGCGATTACTGCGACAACCTTCCGCTGGTGTTCTTTTCCAGCCGCTATCATCTCGGACCGGGAATGCCGGTCGATCATTGAGCGGGGAAATTTGTCGTCCCTGCGAACGCAGGCACCCATAACCCCGGTCGTCTGTAGTTTGATGAAGGTCTTTAACTGCGGCGTTCTAACGAGAGGCCGCGGCGTATGGGTCCCGGCGCGTTGGCCGGGACGACGATGGCATTGTAACCGCCAATAACCGCTCACGCGTTCTTCAAAGCAACCCGGAATTCGGCTTCGGTCTTCGACTTGACCTCGTCGAGCGTGACGCCGTCGGCGAGTTCGATCAGCGCCATGCCGTCCTTGCCGTGCTTGTCGATGGTGAAGACCGCGAGGTCCGTTACCACCATGTCGACCACCTTCTCGCCGGTCAGCGGCAGGTTGCAGGTCTTCAGGAGTTTCGGGCCGTCCTTGGCGGAATGCTCCATCACCACAACGACGCGCTTGACGCCGGCGACGAGGTCCATCGCGCCGCCCATGCCCTTGACCATCTTGCCCGGGATCATCCAGTTCGCGAGGTCGCCGTTCTGCGCCACCTGCATGGCGCCGAGGATCGACAGATCGATATGGCCGCCGCGCACCATGCCGAAGGATTCGGCCGACGAGAAATAGCTGGTCGACGGCAGTTCGGTGACGGTCTGCTTGCCGGCATTGATCAGATCGGGGTCTTCCTCGCCCTCATAGGGAAAGGGGCCCATCCCGAGCATGCCGTTCTCGCTCTGCAGCACCACGTCGACGCCGTCGGGGATGTAGTTCGACACCAGCGTCGGAATGCCGATGCCCAGGTTGACGTAAAAACCGTCGCGCAGTTCCTTGGCGGCGCGGGCAGCCATCTGTTCGCGGGTCCAGGCCATCAGATTTCAACTCCGGTTGCGGCCGCGGCAGCCGCATCCGTGCGCTTGCGCGTGGTGCGTTGCTCGATCCGCTTGTTGGCGGTTCCGACCTCGATGATGCGCTTGACGAAGACGCCGGGCGTGTGGATGTGGTCAGGATCGATTTCGCCGGCCGGCACCAGATGCTCGACCTCGGCGACCGTGATCTTCGCCGCGGTGGCCATCATCGGGTTGAAGTTCCGCGCGGTCTTGCGATAGACGAGGTTGCCCGCGGTATCGCCCTTCCAGGCGTGGACGATGGCGACGTCGCCGAACAGGCCGCGCTCCATGATGTATTTCTCGCCGTCGAATTCCTTCACTTCCTTGCCTTCGGCGATCAGGGTGCCGACGCCGGTCTTGGTGTAGAACGCCGGAATACCGGCGCCGCCGGCGCGAATCCGCTCGGCCAACGTGCCTTGCGGCGCGAATTCGAGTTCCAGTTCGCCGGCGAGGAACTGCTGGGCAAACAGCTTGTTCTCGCCGACGTAGGACGAGATCATCTTCTTGATCTGGCGGGTCTCGAGCAGCCGGCTCAGCCCGATGCCGTCGACGCCGGCATTGTTGGAGACCACGGTCAGGTTCTTGACGCCGGAGTCGCGAATCGCGTCGGACAGGGTCTCGGCGATGCCGCAAAGACCGAAGCCGCCGGACATGATCATCATGCCGTCCCTCAAAATGCCGTCGAGCGCGGATTTGGCGTCGGGATAGACCTTGTTCATGAAAATACGACCTGATGGGAGTAAGGCGCTGGCGGCCACATTGACCGGATTATTAGGCGAATTCTTCGCAATGCGTCAATGACGGGGGGGTTGGTGAGTGCCGGAGGTTAAATTGATCTATTCCGGCAATGAACGTGCACCCCCTCTCCCGCTCTTGCGGGGGAGGGCTGGGGTGGGGGCGCGGCATCGGGGCTCGCGAAGAGAGCCCCCACCCGCCGCGCTACGCTCGGCACCCTCCCCCGCAAGCGGGAGAGGGAAGAAGCCGGCCTTGAAAGCGTCAAGAAAACCTATCAAGTTGTGGGGGTTAGCCTGCCGCCCGGCTCACTTCGAGATCGGTCCGACGTCATCAACCCGACATCAGTCTAACCAGACTCGGCTTTTAACCAGACTCGGATATGTCATTGACGGTGGCCCAACGAATGAAGCGCCTCGGCGTGCCGGTTGCCGCGTTTTTCGGCGTGGCGCTGATCGGCCTGGTCGGGGCTTCCTGGTTTCTCAACCGGGACGCGCTGCGGCAGGCGGTAGAGGCCCAGATCCGCGCCGTGACCGGGCTCGATTTCGTCGTCAACGGCAAGATCGACGTCTCGGTGTTTCCCGCAAGCTACGTCGCGTTTCACGACGTCGGCCTCAAGGGCGGAGCGACCACCGATCCCGCGCTCGCCGTCGACGTACTGACCGCGAATTTGCGCCTGCTGCCGCTGTTGCTGCGGCGGTTCGAGATATCCGACGTCATGATGCTGCGCCCGCATATCCGGGTCGTGCGCGACGGCGATGGCGAGAGCAACTGGACGCCGTTCATCGACACCATCGCGCGCACCATGCAGCCAGGCGCCGAGAACCCGCTGTCGTTCTCCGAGATCCGCATCCAGGACGGCCTGCTCACCTATCAGGATGCCGCCAACCGCGTTGACGAGAGGATGGGTGATATCGACCTTTCGCTGGCGTGGCCGTCGATATCGCGTTCCTTCGCCGCGACCGGGGAATTCGACTGGCGCGGCGAACGGGTCGACGCCTCGGTCAGCACCAGCGATTTCGTCGCCGCCCTTTCCGGCGAACGCGCCGGCCTGAAGGCGCGGCTGGCCAGTCCGCCGCTGAAGCTGGCGTTCGACGGCACCGTCGCCAACCGCACCAGCCTGATGATGGAAGGCACGCTCACGGTCGACAGCCCGTCGCTGCGCAACGCCATGCGCTGGGCCGGCCAGGCGCCGCCGGGAACCGGCGGGTTCGGCCGCTTCGCGCTGAAGGCGCGCGCCAACGTCGTCGGCGCGTCGATCGCGCTGACCAACGTCAATGTCGAGCTCGACGGCAACGTCGCCGAGGGCGTTATGACCTATGCCAACAACGGCCGCCAGACGCTGCAGGCGACGCTGGCCGCCGGCAACCTCGACTTCACGCCCTACATCTCCACCTTCCGCCTGCTGGCCTCCGGCGCACGCGACTGGAACCGGCAACTGTTCGACCTCAACGCGCTGTCCACCACCGACCTCGACATGCGGCTGTCGGCGGCGAAGGTGACGGTCGGCTCGTCGAAACTCGGCCGCACCGCATTCGGCGCCAATTTGCGCAACGGTGCGCTGGCGCTCAGCGTCGGCGAGGCGCAGATGTATGGCGGCATCGCCCGGGGCTCGTTCGGCATCGCGCGCGCCGATACCGTCGCCGACATCAAGGCCCAGTTCCAGTTCATCGACGTCGACCTGCAGGCTTGCGCGTCGGAATTGTTCGGCGTCACCAAACTGACCGGCCGCGGCAATCTCAACGTCTCGCTGGTCGCCTCCGGCGCGAGCCCCTTTGGCCTCGCCCAGTCGCTCGACGGCAGCGCCACCCTCACCGGCCAGAACGGCGCCATCGCCGGCTTCAATGCCGAGCAGCTCCTGAAGCGGCTGGAGCGCCGGCCGCTGTCCGGCGCCGGCAATTTCCGCTCGGGCTCGACGCCCTACGACACCCTGACCATCGCGCTTAAATTCAGCGACGGCATCGCCACCGCCGAGGACATCCGCGTCGAAGGCCCCTCCGCGCGCCTGACCCTGACCGGCACCGCCTCGGTGCCGATGCGCGAATACGACATGAAGGGCATCGCCAGCCTGGTCTCGGCCCCGAACGCCGCCGCCGGCTTCGAACTGCCGTTCGTGGTGCAGGGCCCGTGGGAAGATCCGCTGATCTTCCCGGACCCGGAAAGCCTGCTCCGCCGCTCGCCGGGCGCAGCCCCGCTGCTCGACGCGGTCAAGGACCGCAAGACAAGGGATGCGGTGCGCTCGGTGCTGGAACGGATTACGGGCGGGCGGCCGGCGGGCGCGCCGGAGGCGGCGCCGCCGGCGGCCGGTGTGCCGGTCGAGGCGCCGAAGGCGAACTGATCGACGATAATTTTGCAAGGCGGATTAGCGCTGCGTCATTCACCGTTATCCGATAGGAGACGGGTAGCCTTCGACGAAAACGCTCGGCGGGCTCCGACACGCGCAGCCGGCTGGGCCACCGGCAGCAATTCCATGTGCTGCTGTCGGCGGCCGGACGCGTGGCGCGGCGGGTTTCTGGAACAGCCCGGGCGTTTTCGCGTCGCGGGGCTGATGCGGCGTGTCTGGACTATCCACGTCATTGCGAGGAGCCCTTGCGACGCGGCAAACCATTCATAATTTTGTTCTGGCATGGATTGCTTCGTCGCAAGCGCTCCTCGCAATGACGAACTCAATCGGTTGGGCTGTTTGAAAATCGAATCTGTCGAGGCGAGACATGCCGCACTGTGATCGCGCGTACCGGCTTTGGAGCCGGCCTCGATGAAACAAATACCGATGTCATCGCCCGGCTCGGCGACGACAGTCTTGATTGTGGCGGCCGCCCTTCAGCAAAAGAAGCGCGCCCTCACCTTTCTTCCGACACCACATGATTGCAGGCGTAGCAGCGGAAGATCCGCATGGCGGCGCTGCCGATGATGGGCTGGAGATCGCTGAGATGGGTCATGGCCGCGCCGCATCTGTCGCAGATGCGCGCGGGCATGTCCGGGCTTTCAGGTGGGGCCTTCGCAGCAGGTGATGCCATGTGATCGGCCTTGTGGACGGGAAAACGATAGCGCGGCAACGCACCGCACGTCGGACATATATGAAGCTGTATCGAGATCATGTCAGCGCGTTGACGGCTTGATGGCTGCCAGCGGTCAATCCTGCTCATAGACAAGGCAAGGACACCGTAGAACTACAGGGGCGCCGCGCTCTCGCCCCGCGTGCTCGTGAGTTTTGTGGCGAGCGACGCCGCCACGATCACGACCGTGATCAACGCGAGTACCAGCGTGCAGATGGCGTTGATCTGCGGCTTCACCCCGAGCCGCACCTCCGAATAGATCCGGATCGGCAGCGTCGCCGAGCCGGGGCCCGTGGTAAAGCTCGCGATCACGACGTCGTCGAGCGACAGCGTGAACGCCAGCATCCAGCCCGCCACGATCGAGGGCAGGATCAGCGGCAGCGTCGCGCTCGCAAACGCCCGCAGCGGATCGCAGCCGAGATCCATCGCCGCCTCCTCCAGGCTGCGGTCCAGCTTGCCCAGCCGCGACTGCACCACCACGGTGACGAAACACATGGTCAGCGTGGTGTGGGCGATCGTCACCGTCCAGAAGCCGCGCTCGGCATTCAAGGCGACGAACAGCAGCAGTAGCGACAGCCCGGTGATGACTTCCGGCATCACCAGCGGCGCATACAGCATGCCGGAGAACAGCGTGCGGCCGCGAAACCGTTCGCCGCGCGACAGCGCCACGGCGGCGAGCGTGCCGAGCCCCGTTGCCAGCGTGGCGGAGACCGCCGCCACCCGCAGGCTCATCCAGGCCGCATCCAGCATGGCGCGGTCGTTGAAGAAGTCGGCGTACCAGCGCAGCGACCAGCCACCCCACACCGTCACCAGCCGCGAGGCGTTGAACGAATAGATCACGAGGATGACGATCGGCAGATAGAGAAACGCGAGACCGAGCACCAGCGAGGTGATGTTGAATCGCGAGAGCCGCTTTGTCTGATTCATCGGCGCGCCTCGCAGGTCAGCGCACGATTTGAATCTCCGTTGAGGGTGAGGGTAATTACTCCGGTCTCGGTGCGCCCCCTCTCCCATCGAGAGAGGGTTGGGGTGAGGGGGTACGGTCTATCGATCAGCCTGATCCCCTCACCCGGATCGCTAACGCGATCCGACCTCTCCCCGAGGGAGAGGTGAAGAAAGAGCGCCGTCATCGCGCCGCCTCGAGCTGGCGGCGCTGCAGCCGGTCGTACAGCGCCAGCGGCGCCACCAGCAGCACCAGCAACACCACCGCGACCGCGGCGGCCACCGGCCAGTCCTTGTTGGTGAAGAACTCCAGCCACAGGGTCTGACCGATCATCAGCGAATCGGAGCCCGCCAGCAGATCCGGAATCACGAACTCCCCGAGAATCGGAATGAAGCAGAGCAAGGCCCCGGCGCCGACGCCCGGCAATGACAGCGGAAACGTCACCAGCCAGAACGTCTGCTGCGGCGATGCGCCGAGATCGCCGGCGGCCTCCAGCAGCGCCGGATCCATCTTCGCCAGCGTGGCATAGAGCGGCAGGATCATGAACGGCAGATAGGAGTAGACGATACCGATATACATCGCGCTGTCGGTCGAGAGCCACACCACCGGCATCGAGACGATGTGCAGCGCGAGCAGGATCTGGTTGAGCAGGCCGTCGTGCTGCAGGATGTTGATCCAGGCATAGATCCGGATCAGGAACGAGGTCCAGAACGGCACGATCACCAGCATCATCGCGATGCCCTGCCATTTCAGCGGCAGCCGCGCCATGGCGTAGGCGACGGGATAGCCGATCAGAAGCAGGATCGTCGTCGAGACCGCGGCGACGACCATGCTGCGCAGATAGGACAGCACATAGAGATTGTCGGAGACCAGCAGGCGGTAATTGTCCAGCGACAGCGCGGCGAAGGCGGCCTTGATCGCCGCGAAACCCTCCGTCAGATCGAACACCGGCAGATAGGGCGGCTGCGCCACCGCGGTCTGCGACAGGCTGATCTTCAGCACGAAGCCGAACGGCACCAGGAAGAACAGCGCCATCCACAGCCAGGGCGCGATCGCGGCAAAGCGCGCCGGACCCGCGAAGATGCGCCGCGCGCTCATTGCTCCAGCACCAGGCAATCGTCGGGCGTGAACCAGGCCACCACGCGCTGACTCCGGCTGTAGGCGTCGACGTCGATCCGCGCCGTATTCGCCATCGACGAACGCAGCACCGCGCCGGAGTCGAGCTTCACCTTGTAGGTGGTGAAGCCGCCGAGATAGCCGACATCGGTGACGACGCCCTCGAGCCGGTTGATGGCCTGCGCGTTTTCCTCATTCGGCACCGGGCCGTGGCGCGACAGCTTGATCTTCTCAGGACGGATCGCAACGCTGACATTGGTCCTGGTAACCGGATGCCGCGGCTCCGCGACGTAGACGGTTCCGGCGTCCCGCGTCGTGATCGTCAACCGCGGCGCCATCGCAAGCCGGCTGCTCTCGCGCGGCTCGATCTGCCCCTCGAACAGGTTGATGTCGCCGACGAACCCGGCGATCCAGCGCGACGCCGGCGCTTCATAGAGTTCGCGCGGCTTCGCCACCTGTTCCAGACGCCCGGAATCCATCACGCCGATCCGGTCCGCCATCGTCATCGCCTCGTCCTGGTCGTGGGTGACGACGATGAAGGTGGTGCCGAGACGGCGCTGCAGCGCCATCAACTCGGCCTGCGTGCTCTCGCGCAGCTTCTTGTCGAGTGCCGCCAGCGGCTCGTCCAGCAGCAGGATCCGCGGACGTCGCGCCAGCGCGCGGGCCAGCGCCACGCGCTGCTTCTGGCCGCCGGACAACTGGTCAGGCTTGCGCTGCTCGAGGCCCTCGAGCTTGACCAGCGCGATCATCTCGGCGACGCGCGTGGCGATACCGGAAGCAGGCATGCCGGCGCGCTTCAGGCCGAACGCGATATTGTCGCGCACGGAAAGATGCGGAAACAGCGCGTAGTTCTGGAACATCATGTTGACCGGCCGCTCATGCGGCAGCAGCGCGGCGATGTCCCAGCCGTCGAGCAGGATCCGGCCCTCGTCCGGCGTCTCGAAACCGGCGAGCATCCGCAACAGCGTGGTCTTGCCGCAGCCCGATGGGCCGAGCAATGCGAAAAACTCGCCGGCCCCGATGTCGAGCGACACCCGGTCGACCGCGCGAAAACCGCCGAACTGCTTCACCACCGCATCGATGCGCAGCAGCGGAATGTCGGCGGCCCCGGCCTCGGGCGCGGCCTTTCCCGGCTCCGCCACCGCCTCGGATGGCGGTTCGGATTTCGCTGGCTCGTCAGTCATGTTGCCCGTCCGCCCGATCGTGGCTGCACGCTAGCGGCGGATCGGCAAAGGCTCAACCCTGCTGTAAGATGGTGCTGAAAAATGGCCGGCGCAGGCACGGCCATCCACCCTTTCGAGCGGAACGGACACATGCACCGGGACAGATACGATTTGCCGCTGACCACCTCCTCGGACCGCGCCGCCGCGTGCTATCGCGACGGCGTCGATTGCATGCTCAGCGCCTGGAACGGCGCCGGCGACGCCTTCGACCGCGCCATTGCCGAGGATCCCGGCTTTGCGCTCCCTTATGTGGCACGGGCGCGCATCCATCAGATGAACATGGAAATCGCCGAGGCGCGCGCCAAGGCGGCGCAGGCGAGGCTGCTGGCATCCGCGGCAAGTCCGCGCGAGCAACGCCATATCGAGATCATGGCGGCGACGATCGAGGGCCAGCCGATGGTGGCACTGTCCGGCGCCGAGCAGCATCTGGAGGAGTATCCGCGCGATGCGCTGGTCCTGTCGCTGCTGCTCGGCGCCTTCGGCCTCTACGCCTTCTCCGGACGCCCCGACCACGACGCCGCGAAACTCGCGGTCTGCCAGCGTCACGCGCGCCATTACGGCGAGGACTGGTGGTTCCTCACCTATCTCGGCTGGTCGCACACCGAAGCCGGCGACCCCGGCACCGGCCGCACGCTGACCGAACGGGCCTTGCCGCAGAGGCCCGCCAACGCCAGCGCCGCGCACGGGCTTTCCCATGCGCTGTTCGAACAGGGCGAGGCGGAGAATGGCCGCGAATTCCTGTCGGACTGGCTGACCACGCATGAGCGGGGCAGCTTCCTGCATGGACATCTGTGCTGGCATGTCGCCCTGACCGCGATCGAAGCCGGCGATCCCGGCGCAGCACTTGCGATCTACGAGAAACAGATCCGGCCGACCGGCTCGCCCTACCCGCCGCTGAACGTGTTCACGGATACCGCGTCGCTGCTGTGGCGGCTGTCGCTCGCCGGGACCACGGGGCTGGAGCCGCACTGGCAGGAAGTCGCCGCCTATGGCGAAAAGTTCTTCCCGCACGCGGGTGCCCATTTCGCCGACGTCCACTACGCGCTGGCAGCCTCCGCGACCGGCCGCGATGGCTTGCAGGCAAGGCTGGCGCAGATGGAAACGCGTGCGGCCGGCGGCAAGCTCGCGCCGGGTCCGGCCGCGATCGGTCTCTGCCGCGGCGTCCAGGCTTTTGCCGAAGGCGACCATGACGGCGCCGTCCGCATCCTCGAACCGTTGATGCCCGATCTGGTGCGGATCGGCGGCAGCCATGCCCAGCGCGAATTGTGGGAAGACACCTTCATCGTGGCATGCCTGCGCGCCGGACATGGCGACAAGGCCGCGCGCACGATTTCGGGACGGCTGCATCGCCGGCCCTCGCCACGCGATCAGGCCTGGCTGCGGGAGGCGCGACCGGCGGCACATTCCTGAGCCAGGACTTCATGAACCCTTCGCCGCCATGAACGCCGCCAGCCGATCGCGGTCTGCAGGTGGCATCGTCAAACCGAGTTTCGAGCGCCGCCACAGGATGTCGTCCGGAAAGCGCGCCCACTCCCTGGTCATGAGGTGGCGTACCTCCGCGCCGGTCAGGTCCGGCCCGAAGTCCGGCCCGAGGTCGGCGCGGTCCCTGGCGTCGCCCAAAATGGCCGCAAGGCGCGAGCCATACGCGGCGACCAGCCGCCGGGCCTGCGGCTCCCCGAGAAACCGCCAGCGCGCGACGGCCGTGTCGACCTCGTCGTCGAACCGCTCCCACGTAAAGTCGCCGCCCGGCAGCGGCGTGTAAGCGGTCCAGCGCGGCGACATCGGATAGAACGGTGAGAGCCGGGCGACCGCCCGCTCCGCGCGCAGCCGGGCGGTGGTGACGTCGCCGCCGAAGATCGTCAGCAACGGCGCCTTGCCCCGCGCGCCGTCGAACGCCATGGCGCCATCCCGCGCGGCGCGCCCGCGCGCCGGGCCCGGCACCAGATTGGCGCCGGACACGGTCTTGATCACGTCGTCCGGTTCGACCCGCTCGCGGAAATAGCGGTTGGCCGCATCGCAGAGATAGCCTACATCGGCTGCGGCCATAGACACCGCGGCGGGATCGCCCATGAAGGCGTGCCCCACAGTGCCGATCAGCGTGAAATCCCGCGCGTAGGGGCTGGCGAAAATCAGCCGCCGGTCGCTGTTCTGGAACACATAGACGCTGTCGGTCTCGAACAGGCGCCTGACGACGATCTGGCTGATCTGGACCGCATCGACGTCGGGCGGCTTCATGCGCAACACGGTTTCCGCGACCGACGCAGTCCAGGCGCCCGACGCGTTGGCCAGCGCGCGGGCCGTCACCACCCGGCGATGACCGCGATCGATCACCGCCAGCCGCCAAATGTCGGCCCGGTCGGCGCGGACGCAGCGCGCGCCCGTGCGGATCTCGGCGCCGCGCTCCGCGGCATCGACCGCGGTGAGAACCACCAGCCGGGAATCGTCGACCACGCAGTCGGAATATTCGAACGCGGTGCCGATCGGCCGCTTCAGCGCATTGCCGACCGGATGGTGGGTAATGTCGATGGTAGCTGAAGCCGGCAGCCGGGGACGCGAGGCAAGGCGGTCGTACAGCAGCAGCCACGACCGCAGCACCCAGGGCTGACGCCCGTCGGAATGCGCGGGGATCACGAAGCGCATCGGACGCACCAGATGCGGCGCGGTGCGCAGCCAGATGTCGCGCTCCTTCAGCGCGGCGCGGACACGCAACAACGCCCGGCGCTCCAGCACCTGGAGATCGCCGTGGATCAGCCGCGGCGAGGCCTGCGATGCGGCGGCGCCGAGGTCGCCCTGCTCCAGCAGGATCACGCGCAGGCCGCGGCCGGCGGCATCGCGCGCAATGCTGACGCCGTTCAGGCCTCCGCCGATGACAGCCAGGTCGTAATCCGCCATGCGCAAGCCTTACCCGGTCTTGCGCGCGGGCTCCATCGCGTCAGGGTTGCGACCGACCAGCGCGGCGTAGTTCCCGATCGGCAGCGGCTTGCCGAGGAAGTAGCCCTGCACCGCGTCGCAGCCCGCTTCCGCGAGGAAGGCGAGCTGTTCCTGGGTTTCGACGCCCTCGGCGACGATCGACATTTCGAGGCCGTGGCCGAGGCCGATGACCGCGCGCACGATCGACGCCGACTGCGGGTTTCGTCCGAGATTGACGACGAAGGCGCGGTCGATCTTGATCTTGTCGAACGGAAACGCCTGCAGATAGCTCAGCGAGGAATATCCGCTGCCGAAATCGTCCATCGAAATGCGCACGCCGAGCGCCTTCAGCCGCCGCAGCAGCGCCAGGCCGCGATCGAAATCCTCGATCAGCACGCCCTCGGTGATTTCCAGTTCGAGACGGCCCGGCGCGAGGCCGGTTTCGATCAGAATCGAGTGCACGAGGCCGACCACGTCGCCATGCATGAACTGCGCCGGCGACAGGTTGACCGCGACTTGCAGCGGCAGCGACCACGACGCCGCCTCGCGGCAAGCCTCGCGCAGGATCCATTTGCCCATCTCGACGATCAGCCCGCTCTCTTCGGCAAGCGGAATGAAGTCGCCCGGCGGAACGAAGCCGCGCACCGGATGCATCCAGCGCGCCAGCGCCTCGAAGCCGATGATCTTGCTGCCGGCCACGGTCGGATGCGCCCTCGCCTGGGGCTGATAATGCAGCGAGAGTTCGCCGTTCCTGATCGCCAGCGACAGGTCCTGGTGCAGCACGCGGCGATCCCGGATCTGCTGGTCCATTTCGGGCTCATAGATGCCGATCGAGCCGCGCGATTTCGCCTTGGCGCGGAACAAAGCCGCTCCGGCATTGGCCAGCAGGGAAGCCGCGTCCGAGCCATTGTGCGGGAATACCGAGATGCCGGTGGTGCAACCTGTGCGGACCGATTTGCCGTCGATCAGGAATTCGCTGGAAAGCGCTTCGGCCAATTTTTCGGCCAGCAGCACCCCGGCGACCGGCTGCTTGCCGTCGATGATCATCCCGAATTCGTCGCCCGAGAGCCGGGCCACGACCCCGCCGCGCGCCGAATGCTGAATCCGGTGCGCCACTTCGATCAGGAGCTTGTCGCCGACCGCATGGCCGAACACGTCGTTGATTTCCTTCAGGCCGTCGAGGTCGACCGACAACACCGCGAACTCCTCGTCGGTGCCTTCGCAGGCCTCGATCATCTGCGCCAGCGCCTGCAGGAAGGCGGCGCGGTTCGGCAGGTCTGTCAGACCGTCATGATACGCCATATGCGCCATCCGCGACTCGGTCTGGCGGCGGTCGGTGACGTCCTCATGGGTCTTGATCAGGTATTGCGGCTCGCCGGCATCGTCGAGCACCGTCATGCGGCGCGTCAGGAACAGCCGCAACCCGTCCTTGGTGGAGATCGGATGCTCCTCGGTGAGCAGGCCGCGCTTCTTGATCGCGGCTTCGTCGCGGGCCATGATCAGCCTGGCTTCGCGAGGATTGAAGATATCCGCAGCGGTGAGGCCGGTGGCGTCCTCGCGCCGGCGATTGAGGATGGTTTCGGCGCTGCGATTGGCGAGCAGATATTGCCCGTCGCTGACACGCTCTACGGTCAGCGACACCGGAATGTTGTCGACCACCAGTTCGAGGAATTTCTTGGTGTTCTCGAGTTCCCGCGAAAGCGATCGCCGGTCGGTGACGTCGTCGAACACGGCAATCAGGAATTCCGGCCGGTTCTTGTCGTCGCGGGCGACCACGCGGACGCTGGATAGCACTCGCTTCTGCGAGCCGCGCTCGACCACGAACTCGTTGCGGAACTGGCCGTCGGGCGAACCGAGCGCGGCTTGATCAGCCGCCTGTATGCTTGCCGTCGTGTCGGGGCGGAAAATCTCGTCGGCGCGCCTGCCGACGATGTTGTCGCGGGAAAAGCGCGAAAATCGTTCGAACGCGCGATTGGCGAAGATGTAGCGGCCGTCGTCGATACTCTTGGCGGCCACGCATACCGGCACATTGTCGAGCACCGATTCCAGGAATTGCTTGGTCGAGGCAAGTTGCCGCGACAGCTTGCGCTGTTCGCTGCAATCTTCGTGGGTAGCGACCGAACCACCATTCGGAAGGTCGAAATATTTGACCAGAACCGATCGCCCGCCGGGCAATTCGGTGACGAAGCCTTCCGGGCTATTGGCAAACTGGTAGAATTCCTCGACGCTGATGTCGAGGACACCGCGCTGGTGCCGCAACTCCAGCAATTCCGGGCCTGTCATGTTTTTCGGGACATCCGAACGCGTCAGGCCGTAAATTTCGAGATAGCGATCGTTACAGAACACGATCCGCTTCTGCGCATCCGTCATTACCACGCCCTGGCTGAGGTTGTTCAGGGCGGATCTGACGAAGGCGCTTCTGCGCAACTCCGTGCGCTTGACCTTGCGCAGCGCCGAATGCACCCACAGCGCGATCGCAGCAAGAAACGACGCGATGACGATGCCGCCGATCAGCATTTGCCAGATCGTGCCGGGATCGACCGCGCCGATATAATCCCGTGGCACAAAACTACCGGATACGGCCGAGGCGGCGCTGAGCGGCGTAACGCTGGCGACCACACAGAGGACGGCCTGTGCGGGATTCAATATCTTGCCGCCAGCCTGCCAATTCTTGTCAGCCATCAGTCACCCGCGGGATTTGTGGCCGGAGTGTCTGGCTTGACGGGTTTGGATCAGGTAAACACGTACCCTTACAACCCAGAAATGTGTCTTAAATTGCGGCAATTGCCCTGACATGATTAATGCTTTGCTAATGCAAGGACGTTCTGAAGCGTTTTGAAGCGAATTCAGCGGGTTCCTGTGAACATCCCCCCGAAACCCGACGATAATGCGTGAGCGCGGTTGATCCGGAACGCGCGGCATTCCACAAGGGCGCACCCTGGATCGAATGGCCGGCAATATCCCAAGGGATCAGAACCCTCGAATGGACACGGTAGAGTGCGTTGTTATCGGTGCGGGAGTGGTCGGTCTTGCGATCGCCAGGCGGCTCGCACAGGCAGGCCGCGAGGTCATCGTGCTGGAGGCTGCCGAAGGCATCGGCACCGTCACATCCTCGCGCAACAGCGAAGTGATCCACGCCGGCATCTATTACAAGGCCGGCAGTCTGATGGCGCGGATGTGCGTCAGCGGCAAGTGGGCACTCTATGAATATTGCCGGGAGCACGGCATTCCATACCGCAATTGCGGCAAGCTGATCGTCGCCACCACGGCCAGGGAAACCGAGAAACTGCAATCGATCCGGGCGCATGCCGAAGCCAATGGCGTGTTCGATCTGCAGAGCCTCTCGGGCGAGCAGGCGCGGCAGCTGGAGCCGGCGCTGAGCTGCGACGCCGCCCTGCTCTCGCCCTCCACCGGCATCATCGACAGCCATGCCTTCATGCTGGCGCTGCGCGGCGACGCCGAGGAAAGCGGCGCGGCCTTCGCCTTTCACACACCGCTGCTGCGCGCCAGGGCCAGTGCCGGCGGAATCGAACTGGACGCCGGCGGCGAGGCGCCGACGACGCTGGCGTGCCGGCTTCTGATCAATGCCGCAGGGTTGGCCGCGCCCGCGATCGCGCGCAGCATCGACGGCATGCCGATCGAACTGATCCCGCCGGCCTATCTCGCCAAGGGAAACTATTTCAGCTGCGGCGCGCGGGCGCCGTTCTCGCGGTTGATTTATCCGGTGCCCGAACCCGGCGGGCTCGGCGTCCATCTCACCCTCGATATGGCGGGACAGGCCCGGTTCGGCCCCGACGTGGAATGGATCGACACCATCGACTACGCGGTCGATCCCGCGCGGGCCGAACGATTCTATCCCGCGATCCGGCGATACTGGCCGACTTTGCCGGACGGCGCGCTGATGCCGAGTTATTCGGGAATCCGGCCGAAGATCGTGCCGCCGGCAGTGGCCGTGCAGGACTTCCTGATCCAGGGGCCGCGGGACCACGGCGTCGCCGGGCTGATCAATCTGTTCGGGATTGAGTCCCCGGGCCTGACGTCATCGCTGGCGCTCGCCGACCATGTCCGTGAACTCGCCGGCCTGTAGCAAACGGCCAATTGCCTGCACTCCCGGCCGATCCGGCGCGAAGGCAATTTCAGGATGAGCGCAACCGCGCTTATCCCGGGGTCTCGCAGGGTGACTTGAAAGCTGGTGCTACGGCGCTAGTGGAGCGTTTCGCCTACGGTATGCCTCAACCGCTCGATCTCGTCCTTGACCATCAATTTCCGGCGCTTCAGTTCGACAATTCGCAAGTCGTCCGTTGAAAGGTGCACGAGAGCTTCATGCAATTCGTTTTCAAGAACTTTATGTTTTCGTTCCAGTTCAACGAGATGCGCTTGAATTGCCATACGAAACCTCCTCGGGGGAATGAAACCTCAGATTCGATCCGGACTACAAAGTGTACACGAGCCGGAGAATCTGTCGATGGAAATCAAAAATCGGCTGCTCATATTTAAGTGTTATGTGCAACCAATCGTGAGTAGGGAACCGCCCCGCTTGCGCACGGGGCCGACAGGCCCGATATTCCCGGAGCGGTTCCAGCAACCTTTCGCCACCTCATCGCGTCTTTCAGCTAACGTACATCATGACCAACGAAGATGAGCGCGAACTCGAATCCGAGCTCGCACGGCTACAGCAGGAACACCGCGACCTCGACGCGGCGATCGATGCGTTGCATCAGTCGCCGGCGCCGGATCTGTTGCGGCTGCAGCGGCTGAAGAAGCGCAAGCTGCAGTTGCGCGACCGGATCGCGTTTATCGAAGACCAGATCACGCCTGACATCATCGCCTGATCATTCCTTGACGGACAACAGGTGGATCAGCTTTCGCAAATCAACTCCCGCAGCACGCCATTTATCTGAGTCGAACTGTAGGGCTTGGGCAGAAACCGGCCGCCCTCGGGCAGATCGGTTTCGCCGAGCCGGAGACGGCCGGAGGTTGCGACAATCTTGATCGGCGGCCAGCGGCCCCTGACGGCCCGGGCCAGTTTCAACCCGTCCATCGAGCCAGGCATCTGAATATCGGTAAATACTACCGTGATGTCCCGGCGGGCCTCCAGAATTTCAATCGCCTGATCCGCATTGGCGGCTTCGACCGCCTCGAACCCGGCGGCATTCACCATGTCGGCCGCCTCCATTCTCAACAGAAACTCGTCCTCGACGATCAGCACCACGGGTCTCTTGGAGTCGACAGGACCCATATTTTCTTCTCCTGCGAATACGCATTAAGCGCCTGAAATCGTTTTCGTTCCCCGCTGCCGACTTTTCAAAGGCTTCAGAAATTCGCGCGAAGTGCTCTGCGCAGAGGGGCCTTC
The DNA here is from genome assembly GCF_030697065.1 of Bradyrhizobium sp. Taxonomy (GTDB): domain Bacteria; phylum Pseudomonadota; class Alphaproteobacteria; order Rhizobiales; family Xanthobacteraceae; genus Bradyrhizobium. Next base: position 321 of record NZ_JAUYQU010000291.1, on the reverse strand, counting down.
CTCGGGTGTTCCCACATTGAGGGTGATTGAAGATCGCCATCACCAGTTGCGCCGGCGCGAACGGCTGCTGCAGGAAGATGCTGTCGGGGACACTGCCCGTGCCCATGTGCGCAGAAGGCATCACGCCGAAACCGGAATTTGTTCCGGTTCTTGCTGGAATCGTTCAACACCGGCGACGTCCAAAACTGATCGTGAAAACCTAAGCAGACCTTGACTCCAATAGAACAAAATAGGAACATTTCCTGGCGCCCCCTCGTCAGCTCAGGAAATCCCTCGATGTCCAACACCGCCCCACTGCCCGACTTCGATCGTTACGAACAG
>NZ_JAUYQU010000264.1 GCF_030697065.1 Bradyrhizobium sp. | reverse complement strand
ATCGACCGATGGCGGCCTGCTCAACGCCATCGTCGGTTCGATCATCATGACCGTGATCGGGGTCGGGATCGGCGCGCCGCTCGGCCTGATGGCCGGCACCTACCTGGCCGAATACGGCAGGAACGACCGGCTCACCTCGGTGATTCGCTTCATCAACGATATTCTCTTGAGCGCGCCCTCGATCATCATCGGCCTGTTCATCTACGGCGCCGTCGTGTTGCCGATGGGCAGGTTCTCCGCCTTGGCCGGCAGCCTGGCGCTCGCGGTGATCGTGATCCCCGTGGTGGTGCGCACCACCGAGGACATGCTGCTGCTGGTGCCCAATCCCCTGCGCGAGGCGGCCTCGGCGCTCGGCCTGCCGCGTTCGCTGGTGATCAAGCGCATCGCCTACCGCGCGGCGCGCGCCGGTCTCATCACCGGCGTGCTGCTGGCCACCGCCCGGGTCGCCGGTGAAACCGCGCCGCTGCTGTTCACCGCGCTCTCCAACCAGTTCTTCAGCCTCGACCTGACCCAGACGATGGCCAACCTGCCGGTGACCATCAACAACTTCGTGCAAAGCCCCTACGCCTACTGGAAGCAGCTCGCCTGGAGTGGCGCGCTGCTGATCACCCTGACCGTACTTGCGCTGAATATTGGCGCCCGCATCCTTGGCGCCGAGAGGACACCAAAATGAATGAGCTTTCAGTATCGATGAGTGCCGCGGGCGGACCCGTTCCTGCGGTGGTGTTGCCCGATGCGCCGGCCAAGGTCACCGCGCGAGGCCTCAATTTCTACTATGGCGAAAACCACGCGCTGAAGAACATCAATATTGTGCTCGGCACCAACCGCGTCACCGCCTTCATCGGGCCGTCCGGCTGCGGCAAGTCAACTTTGCTGCGCGTCTTCAACCGGATGTACGATCTCTATCCCGGCCAGCGCGCTACCGGCCAGCTGATGCTGGACCAGACCAACGTGCTAGATCCCAAGCTCGATCTCAACCTGCTGCGCGCCCGCGTCGGCATGGTGTTCCAGAAGCCGACGCCGTTCCCGATGACGATCTATGACAACATCGCGTTCGGGATCCGGCTCTACGAGAAGATTTCCAAATCGGAAATGGACGGCCGGGTCGAAAAGGCGCTGCGCGGCGGCGCGCTCTGGAACGAGGTCAAGGACAAGCTGAACGCTTCGGGCCTCAGCCTGTCCGGCGGCCAGCAGCAGCGACTCTGCATCGCCCGCACCGTCGCGGTACGGCCCGAGGTGATCCTGTTCGACGAACCGTGCTCGGCGCTGGACCCGATCTCGACCGCCAAGATCGAGGAACTGATCTCGGAACTGGCGGAGGAATATACGATCGCCATCGTCACCCACAACATGCAGCAGGCCGCCCGCGTCTCCGACAAGACGGCCTTCATGTATCTCGGCGAACTGATCGAGTTCGACGACACCAACAAGATCTTCACCTCGCCGAGCGACCGGCGCACCCAAGACTACATCACCGGCCGGTTCGGCTGACGCGCATCGCGAGGAAATTGAAAATGGGTACGGAACACACGGCAAAAGCGTTCGACAGCGACCTGCAGGAGCTGACCCGTCTGGTCGCGGAGATGGGCGGTCTTGCCGAACGCATGATCGTCGATTCCGTCGACGCGTTGATCCGCAGGGATATCGCGCTCGGTGCGCGCGTCGTCGCCTCGGACACCGAAATCGACAACCTGCAGCGCCTCATCGAGGAGCGCGCGGTGCTCACCATCGCCCGGCGCCAGCCGATGGCGGTCGACCTGCGCGAGATCGTCGGCGCCATGCGGGTCGCCACCGATCTGGAGCGGATCGGCGACCTCGCCAAGAACATGGGCAAGCGGGTCTCCGCGCTGGAGAACGATTTCCATCCGCTGAAACTGATCCGCGGCCTCGAGCACATGACCGATCTCGTGACGGGCCAGGTCAAGTCCGTGCTCGACGCCTATGCCGCGCACGATCTGCCGGCGGCGATGTCGGTCTGGAAGGGCGACGAGGAAGTCGACGCCATCTGCACCTCGCTGTTCCGCGAGCTGCTGACCTATATGATGGAAGATCCGCGCAACATCTCGTTCTGCATCCATCTGATGTTCTGCGCCAAGAACATCGAGCGGATCGGCGATCACGCCACCAATATCGCGGAAACCGTGTTCTACATGATCGAGGGCCAGCAGATGCTCGAAAAACGCCCGAAGGGCGACATGACGAATTTTGCCACTGCCGTACCGGGTAATTGAGGTCGCATTGTCGGACGAAGTGGATACCGGCTCGCGTGCTGGAAACGCGTCAAAACAACAGAAGGCCAGGAAGAAGATGAGTGCGCGCATTATGGTGGTGGAAGACGAGGAAGCGCTCACCACGCTGCTGCGCTACAACCTCGATGCCGAAGGCTACGACGTCGAAACCGTCGGGCGCGGCGACGACGCCGATACCAGGCTGAAGGAGCGGATCCCGGATCTCGTCGTGCTGGACTGGATGCTGCCGGGCCTGTCCGGGATCGTACTGTGCCGTCGCCTGCGGGCACGGCCGGAGACCCGGCAGTTGCCCATCATCATGCTGACCGCGCGCGGCGAGGAGAGCGAGCGGGTGCGCG
>NZ_JAUYQU010000209.1 GCF_030697065.1 Bradyrhizobium sp. | reverse complement strand
TCTGCTAGCGAATTTGCGGAAGCACCCCCCACCCCCGACCCCTCCCCACCACGCGCAAGGGCGCGCGGGGGGAGGAGAGCAGAGCGTCGTCGTATTGACCTCCGTCCCCCAATCCGCTTGCCTTGCCTCCAACAACCCCCCGGGAAGCAACGCCAGGAATCCAGACCATGTCCTTCGTACTGGCCATCGATCAGGGCACCACCTCCTCGCGCGCCATCCTGTTCCGCGGCGACATCTCGATCGCCGCCATCGCGCAGCAGGAGTTTCCGCAGCATTTTCCGGCCTCCGGCTGGGTCGAGCACGAGCCCGAGGACATCTGGACCTCGACGATCGCGACCTGCCGCGAGGCGCTGAAGAAAGCCGACGCCACAGCGAAAGACATCGCCGCGATCGGCATCACCAACCAGCGCGAAACCGTCGTGGTGTGGGACCGCGCCACCGGAAAGGCGATCCACCGCGCCATCGTCTGGCAGGACCGCCGCACATCGGACATCTGCACGAAACTGAAAGCCGAAGGCCATGAGCCGGCGATCACGGCGAAGACCGGCCTGATCATCGATCCCTATTTCTCCGGCACAAAAGTCGCATGGCTCCTCGATCACGTCCCCGGCGCACGCGAACGCGCCGAACGCGGCGAACTGATGTTCGGCACCATCGATTGCTACCTGCTGTGGCGTCTCACCGGCGGCAAGTCGCATGCGTCAGACGCCACCAACGCCTCGCGCACGCTGCTGTTCAACATCCACACCGGGCAGTGGGACGACGAGCTGCTGAAAATCCTCCGCGTGCCGCGCTCGCTGCTGCCCGAGGTGAAGGATTCCTCCGCTGATTTCGGCGACACCGTGCCCGAATTATTCGGCGGCAGCATCATGATCGCAGGGATAGCCGGCGACCAGCAGGCCGCCACCATCGGCCAGGCCTGCTTTGCGCCCGGCATGATGAAGTCGACCTACGGTACCGGCTGCTTTGCCCTGCTCAACACCGGCACCACGCCGGTCACGTCGAACAACAAGCTGCTCACCACCATCGCCTACCAGCTCGCGGGCCGGCGCACCTACGCGCTGGAAGGCTCGATCTTCGTCGCGGGAAGCGCGGTGCAGTGGCTGCGCGACGGCCTCGGCATCATCAAGCAGGCCAGTGAAACCGGCCCGCTCGCCGACAAGTCCGATTCGATGCAGAGCGTCTATTTGGTGCCCGCCTTCGTCGGCCTCGGCGCGCCCTACTGGAATCCCCGGGTGCGCGGCGCGCTGTTCGGCCTCACCCGCAACACCGGGCCGGCCGAACTCGCCCATGCCGCGCTGGAGAGCGTCTGCTACCAGACCTTCGATCTGTGGGCCGCGATGCGCGCCGACTGGCCCGATGCGAAAACCGCCAACATCGTGCTCCGCGTCGACGGCGGCATGACCGCCTCCGACTGGACCATGCAGCGCCTCGCCGACCTGCTCGACGCCCCGGTCGATCGCCCGATGATCCAGGAAACCACCGCGCTGGGCGCCGCCTACCTCGCCGGCCTCGCCGCCGGCGTCTATCCCGAACCGGAAAAGTTCGCCGACAACTGGCGGCTGGAACACCGCTTCAAGCCGGCGATGAGTGCCGCGACACGCGAGCGAAAGCTGGCCGGCTGGGCACGGGCTGTGAAAGGCGTGCTGGCGAGTGATGAGGGGGAGTGAGGCCCCGATGAGTCTCCCTGATGGCTATTCCGACGTCCCGGCCGGCAAGATCGCCGCCGTGGTCACGCATCTCGAAATGACCGCGCGCCCGGCGCCGCGTCCCGATCCGCCGGGCGCATGGAGCTTGCGCCGGGTCGAGACACCGAACCTCGACTGGTTTCGCGATCTCTATCGCCGCGTCGGCGAGGAGTGGCTGTGGTTCTCGCGGCTGCAGATGGCGGATGCCGAACTCGCCGCGATCATCCATGCGCCGCTGGTCGAAGTGTACGCGCTGGTCGTGGACGGCAGCGACGAAGGCTTGCTGGAGCTGGATTTTCGCGAGCCCGGCCAATGCGAGCTGGCGTTCTTCGGCGTCACATCAGGACTGATCGGCAGCGGCGCGGGGAGCTGGCTGATGAATCGCGCACTGGAGCGGGCATGGTCGCCGCCCGTCGCACGGGTCTGGGTGCATACCTGCACGCTGGATCATCCCTCGGCGCTGGCATTCTATCAGCGCGCGGGGTTTCGCCCGTTCCGGCGGCAAATCGAGCTTGCGGACGATCCGCGGCTGGACGGGACGGTGCCGCGGCATGTCGCGAAGCATGTGCCGGTTATTGAGTGAGTGGAATATTCGCGCCTCGCACACGGTCGTCATCCCCGCGCAGGCGGGCATCCAGTACTCCAGAGACGGCGGTAATAGAGCCGAGAGGCCGCGGCGTACTGGATACTCCGCCTTCGCGGAGTATGACAGGCGTGCTTGTTGCGGCAGCCAGGGCCTTCCCCTTGTCCCTCAAAACAGCTCCTGCTTGGCTCTCGCCAGCTTGAATCCGCGTCGGTCGGCGTTGAAGCACGTCACGCCCGATTGTTCCGACGTGCAGGTAAAGCCGCCGCGCTGCCAGACCTCGCCATAGGCCAGCACCGGCAGGGCCTTGTCCATCACGGTGTCGCCGTAGCACAGGCGGACGGCGCTGCCTCTCGCGCTCATCTCGAAGGCCTTGCCCCATTCGAGGTCGCAATCGGCCGGCCGCCGCGCCGTCACGGTGGCTTCCATGATGTCGCAGCGGAGTGCGATCTGCCGGTCGTAGTCGAAATACTGGCAGGCGATGTTGTTCGAGGGCGAACGGAAGCCGGTGGGAGGGCTTTGGGCGAGCGCCGTGGCGGCCAGTGGCAGCAGACTGACTGCAAGCAAGGCCCTTGGCAGACGTGGCAACATGGCGGTCCTTCCGATCTCACAACGTCATGCCCGGACTTGATCCGGGCATCCATCACTCTTCATAATCGATGGCCGGGTCAAGCCCGGCCATGACGACTGAGAGAGAAAGGCGCGTCCACTCCCATGATCCTGATCGGCCAGTACGATTCCCCCTTCGTCCGCCGCGTCGCGCTGGCGCTGCGGTTTTATGAGCTGCCGTTCGAGCAGCGGCCTTGGTCGACCTTCGGGGACGCCGAGAAGCTGGCAGCGTACAATCCGCTGCGCCGGGTGCCCACGCTGGTGCTGGACGGCGGCGAAGTGCTGATCGAGAGCGGGGCGATGCTGGATTATCTCGACGAACTGGTCGGGCCGGAACAGGCGATGATCGCCGACAGCGGCCCGGCGCGGCGGCATGCCCTGAAGATCTGCGCGCTGGGCAGCGGGCTCGCCGACAAGGCGGTCAGCCTGATCTACGAGCGGGTGCTGCGCCAGGAGCAGTTGCAGATTTGGGTCGAGCGCTGCCAGGCCCAGATCGGCGGCGTGCTCGACGTGCTGGAGAAGGAACGCGCCGCGGTGGCGACGCCGTTCTGGTTCGGGACGCGCATCGGCCATGCCGACATCATGGTGGCCTGCGCGTTGCGTTTCACCGGCGAGGCGCATCCGACGCTGTTCACGCCTGAGCGCCATCCGGCGCTGACCGCGCACGCCGCACGCTGCGAGGCGCTGCCGCCGTTCCGGGAGATCGTGCAGAAACTCGACCCGCCGAAGGGGTGAGCTCTTCCCTTCTCCCCTTGTGGGAGAAGGTGGCGCGCGCAGCGCGCCGGATGAGGGGTCTCTATCGGCAGGCACATCTGTTGAGGCGACCCCTCACCCGTCTCGAATGCGCAAGGCGCATTCGATCCACCCTCTCCCACAAGGGTAGAGGGGAAGGAAGAATCGCTCGCCGCCTACTTCTTCACCCGCATCGCTTCCGGCGTATCCGGCTGCGCCAGCGGATGCGCGCGCGCGAATTCCGGCAATACCATCGCGGTTTCGAAAATGCGCTTGACGGTGGGCCAGGGCGAAAGATCGATCTGCTGGGTGACCGCCACGGTGACGTGGCCGACCATGCAGATGTCGGCCAGTGTCGGCGTATCGCCATGGCAGAATTGTCCGGTGGCCTTGTCGCCGGCGAGGTGCGCTTCCAGCGCCGCCAGCGTCTCCACCGTCCAGTGCCGCCGCCATGCCGCCTGCTGGGTCTCGCGCAAATTCAGTTCGTGATCGAGATAGCGCCGCACCCGCGGCACCAGCAGCGGGTGGCCCTCGCAGGCGACCATCAGCGCCAGCGCGCGCACCCTGGCGCGGCCGCGCGGATCGGATGGGAGCAGCGGCGGGGCGGGATGGGTCTCGTCGAGATATTCGAGGATCGCGAGCGACTGGAACAGCGCGGTGCCGTCGTCGAGCACCAATGCCGGCAGCGCCATCTGCGGATTGATCTTGCGATAGGCGTCGTCGCGATGCGCGTCGGCGTCGATATCGACCATGACGATCTCGGCCGGCAGGCCCTTGAGGTTGAGCGCAATGCGAACCCGAAAACTCGCCAGCGATCGCCAGAAGGAGAAGAATTTCATGGTGGGCTCCGCCTTTCTTCCCCTCTCCCCTTGTGGGAGAGGGTGGATGATCTTCCCCCGGAAAAGTAGACAGGCTTAGGCGACTTTTAGCTCCATTTCGATTGGGGCGATATATCCGATGGCGGAATGGAGCCTGGTTCGGTTGTAGAAGCCCTCGATGAAGGCAAAGATGTCGCGCTGGGCCTCGGCGCGGGTCTCGTAGTTGCGATGATGAACGAGCTCGGTCTTCAGGCTGTGGAAGAAGCTTTCCATCGGGGCATTATCATAGCAATCGGCCTTGCGGCTCATCGACGCAACCATGCCAGCTCTGGTGAGTGCGTCGCGGTAGGTTCTTGAGGCATAGTGGACGCCGCGATCGGAGTGGTGGATCAATCCGTCCTGTGGCCGTTGCTGCTTGATCGCCATCGTCAACGCCGCGGATGCGAGTTCGACTTGCATATGATCCCGCATGGCCCAGCCGACGATCTTTCGGCTGAAGAGATCCATGACGGCCGCCAGGTACAGCCAACCCTCCGCGGTCGGGATGTAGGTGATATCGGCGAGCCAGACCCGGTTCGGGGCTGGGGCCGTGAAGTCTCGCGCGATCAGATTTGGTGCGATCGGCAGGTCGTGACGGCTGTCGGTGGTTCGCACCCGGCGCGGCGGCGCCATAATGGCGTGGATACCATGCCGGCGCATTATCCGCTCGACCCGGCCGCGGCTGGTGGCACGGCCCTGCCTCCGCAGCACGGCATGGACGCGGGGACTGCCGTAGCGTCCACAGCTGTCCTGATGGACCTGCCGGATCGCAGCCAGGAGCACCGCACTGGATTTTGTCCGCTCGCTCACCGGGCGCTCGCGCCAGGCATAATAGCCGGCCGGCGAGACCTCGAGCACGGCACACATCAGCCGTATCGGATAGCCGTCGCGGTGATCCTCGATGAAGCGAAAACTCATGTCCGGGTTCCGGCGAAGATCGCGATCGACTTTTTTAAAATGTCGCGTTCCATGCGCAGACGCTCGTTCTCCTGGCGCAGCCGGGCGATCTCCGAGGCCTGGTCCGCCGACATCGGCGTCGCTTGCGTTGTGGGGCGCCGCGCCGCCGATGTCGGCTGCGGCTCGAACTGCTCCACCCAGCGCCGTAGCACCGAGTCGCGCAGACCGAGTTCCTTCGCAACCGAGGTGATCGAACGACCGCTCGACACCACCAGCCCAGCGCACTGGCGCTTGTAATCCTCTGTAAACGATCGGCGTGGACGTCCTTCCATGTGACACCTCCTGGCTCTCCGAGCCTACTACAGGTGTCCACTCATTCGGAGGAGGTTCACACACTATGACTACAGGTGATCAACCGTCAGAGGGATTGGAGGAGGCCAAGAGGTGGCGAGAGGAACTTCGCGCTTACGTGAGTTTGTTTGAAGAGGCTTTCGACGAATTGCATCGTGCCGTCACCGAGCAGATAGGAAAGTCGACAGTCCGTCTAAGATCGCACTACGATTATCCCATCATGTCGTCGCTAGACAGTGGCTTTCCGACTTTTCGAGAGGCGGGAGCGCTCGACCCAGACAGTCCGAAAGACTACGTTGGTACGGTCAGCCCTCGCGGCTTGCTGGCGTTGTTCGACGGTGCTCAACCGAAAATCGCGCTCCCGAAGATCACAGAACTCGCAAGCTTCTTGCACACGCATGTCATTGGAACAGCACTTGACCTGGAAAAATGGGTCTACAAGGGGAAGGTTTCAGAACTTCCAGTGGAGACGTTGGTTCGCGATGCGGTGGAGCGATACATCCACCTTCACGGTCTTGGTCCGATTGATAGCAAGCTTCGTTTTAGGGTCATCTGGCCGCTGATATCCGGAAGCTTCGGTGGCACGCTGCAGCTACGACTTGTCGTGCCGATCGCCGTGACGCACTTCGAATTTGATTATTTTCGACTTAGCGAACGGTCCTACATCGCTCGCATACCGAAAAGGCTCCAGCTCGCGAGGGCGCGCATGAGCACTCGAGGATCCGGAGCAGAGGAAATGGTTGTCGGGGCGGCCACTCACGCATTCATTTCCAAGGACTGGAGCGTTAATGATATCGATAAGATCGAGGAGGTTGGCTCAGCCCTTAATCAGATATCTTCCAATGCGGTTGACGAGGCCGATAGCTTCTTCGGAGCCTTAAGAATTGCTACCGGCGTCAACACTGGTTATGCGCAAACGCTGTGGGTTCCGCAGGGGTGGGCACTTCAATACTTCTGCGACCTGCCCCCTGTTTACGGGACGACGCTCCGTCGCTATCCTAGTGCTTTCGATAATTGGGCATGGCGCTATGCGGGCGACACCATCACACGCGAGCAACTCATTGATGTGCGTCGTATCTACGGAGCTGTGGTCGGAAGCCAACAAGAGCGCATTCGACTTGCAATAAGAAGGCTGAACGGGTGCCTCACCCGTGATGACGCCGCCGACTCCATCCTTGACGGCACGATCGGCCTTGAACTTCTCCTAGGAGATGACGACAATCAGTCGTTGTCATACAAGCTGCGCCTTCGTGCTGCCGCGCTTGCGGTGCTCCAAGAAGACCCCTTGTATCCGCCCGCTGAAATTGCCTCTAAGGTGAAGCAGCTGTACAAGGCGAGGTCGGCCATTGTGCATGGGCTGCGAAAGAAAGCTTCTCACAAAGCAACTGAACCTTCGGATAAAAGCAATGAAGCGGAGCGCATGCTGGCCGCCGATCTTCTGCGGTTCGTTCTGAAGGTCCTGCTCGACCATCCTCAGTACCTTGAACCATCGAAGATCGATGAAGGCCTTCTTCTGAGGGCTGACCAAATTGCCAAGCAATCGGTCGATGGAGGTTGACATTGCCGTTTTGACGAGTCCGCGAGCGAGGAAGCAAGATGACGTCGGTTGGTTACAAGTGTCTGGTGGTGCTCGACTCGGCGCCGGTGCGAGATCTCGCCCACAGCTCTGAGATCCCCAACTGGGTCCTCTCATTTTCGGCGATGAAAGCAGATGGCTACCACTTCTCGCTTGCTGATCACGCTTGTGGCGAATTGATCAACTAGAGGAGCAGAGGTTCGATCGACGACCGAGGTTTTGCAAGCATGATCCATTGCCTGGACGCATTCTTGGACCCCGTCATGCCAGTCATGCTAGGGGGGAAAGATGTGCTGGCAAACGTTGGCGAAGAAGCTAAGGACAAGGAAAGGTCGGACTCAGTTGACGTTTCACGCAAAGCTTGGTCGGTGCTACGCGAACGGAAGGTCCACTCCGACGGTCTAATCGAAGAAGTTATTCAGGAGGACAGAACTGCTTGGAACGAGCTATTCCGGACCGTTGACAAAATCTTTGTTGAACGAGGGCGGCCCGCTGACCTCGATGAATACGATCATCCAATTCTCGACCAGGTATTTGCGAGCATCAACAGAAGTGCGAACGCCTTTCCTCCCTTGTCGATCCGCTTCGATCTAAAACTCAGGTACTTTTGGCGTCAGTTCGTCCGGAGTAAGAAGGAGCGCGGCGCTTATAATGTGAATGCTGCAAAGAAACGTAACGACGGCATCGATTTTGGGCTTTTCGATTACTTGGCGCTGCCGGCGTTTGTGGTCACTGTCGATCGCGGCTTTCTCGAAGGCATAACCGACATTTCGTCATTTCAGAGAAGCTGGATTCGAAAGCCCTCTAGCCTCGC
>NZ_JAUYQU010000029.1 GCF_030697065.1 Bradyrhizobium sp. | reverse complement strand
TGCTGCGCATCGCCCCGGAACGACGTGATTACCTGACCAGCACGTTCCTGAACTGCCAGGGATCCGAGGTATCGATATCCTCCGGAAACAGCCCCGGCCGATCGGTGAGCGGCGTCCAGTCGGTGTAAAAACCCTTCACCGGACCGAGATAGGGCCGCTGGATTTCGAGGCAGCGACGAAAATCCATCTCGTCGGCCTCGACGATGCCGGCGGTGGGGTTCTCCAGCGCCCACACCATGCCGGCGAGCACCGCCGACGACACCTGCATGCCGGTGGCGTTCTGATAGGGCGCGATCTGACGGGTTTCCTCGATCGAGAGCTGCGAGCCGTACCAGTAGGCGTTCCTGGCGTGGCCGTAGACCAGCACGCCGAGCTCGTCGATGCCATCCTCGATCTCGTTCTCGTCCAGGATGTGCCAGCTCGGCTGCATTTTGCCGGTGGCGCCGAAGATCTCGTGCAATGACAGCACGGCGTCGTTGGCGGGATGATAGGCGTAGTGGCAGGTCGGGCGGTAGATCACGTTCTGGCCGTCGCGCACGGTGAAATAGTCCGCGATCGAGATCGACTCATTGTGGGTGACGAGGAAGCCGTATTGCGCGCCGGGGGTCGGGCACCACGAGCGCACGCGGGTGTTGGCGCCGGGCTGCAGCAGATAGATCGCGGCGCCGCAGCCTTCCTCGTGCTTGCGGCCATTGTCCGGCAACCATGCTTCATGGGTGCCCCAGCCCAGCTCGGCCGGCTGCATGCCTTCCGAGACAAAACCTTCCACCGACCAGGTGTTGACGAACACGTTCATCGGCTTCGGCTTCTTGGAGCGCTGGGTGTCGCGCTCGGCGATATGGATGCCCTTGACGCCGAGCTTGTGGGCGAGCTGCGCCCAGCCCTCGCGGCTCTTCGGCTCGTTGACCTGCGTGTCGGTGTCGCGGGCGATGTCGAGCAGCGCCTGCTTGACGAACCAGGACACCATGCCGGGATTGGCGCCGCAGGTGGAGACCGCGGTGGTGCCGCCGGGGCTCCCGCGCTTGGCCGCGAGCAGGGTCTCGCGCAGCGCGTAGTTCGAGCGCTTCTCCGGGCCAATGGTCTTGTCGAAGTAGAAGCCGAGCCACGGCTCCACCACGGTGTCGATGTAGAGCGCGCCGATCTCCCGGCACATGCTCATGATGTCGACCGATCCGGTGTCGACCGACAGATTGACGCAAAAGCCCTGGCCGCCGCCCGCGGTCAGCAGCGGCACCAGCACCTCGCGGTAATTCTGGCGGGTGATGCCCTGCTTGATGAAGCGCACACCGTGCTTTTCGGCGAGTTCGCCGTCCGCGTGCGGATCGATGATGACGAAGCGCGACTTGTCATACTCGAAGTGCCGTTCGATCAGCGGCAGCGTGCCTTTGCCGATCGAGCCGAACCCGATCATGACGATGGGACCGGTGATCTTCGCATGGATGGGCGATGCGGCGGGCGAGGACATTGGCTTTCAACTCCGAGGGATGATGGCGGACGTGCGATTCGGCGCGATCAGGGGACGGGAATTTGTCGGCGGGCGAGGCATCGCCCGTAAATGGCGGCTACATCTGGCCGATGACGGCCAGGCGGTCAATTCGGTTGGCGAACTTCCAGCACCGTCAGCGATTTCAGCTCGCCCGAGGGCGTGGCGAAACTGATGGCCTGTCCGGCGGAAAGGCCGATCAGCGCGGCGCCGATCGGGGTCAGGACCGAGATGCGGCCGACCTCGATGTCAGCAGATTTCGGATACACCAGTGTGACCTGCTTTTGCAGGCCGGTGGCGTCGTCCCGGAAGGTCACTTCGGATTCCATGCCGACGATGCCCGCCAGCGGCGCCATGTCGGGAACCACGGTCGCGCGCTCGATTTCGTCAGCCAGGAACTCGGCCGTGGCCGGCGCCGTCTCGGCGGCGGCTTCGGCGAGCTGGGCCAGCCGCTGGCTGTCGGCCTGCCGGAGCGTAATCGGCGGAAGCTGGGTTCGGGTCGGGTTGGTCATGTCTTTCACAGTCGTTCGGACGCGGCATGCCGGCGGCATCACGCGATCAATGTCGGGAGATGGAGATTTCGGAGCGCAGACGTGGGGGTAATCAAATCGCAGTCAATCGAACCCGGACGGTTCAAAGGATATCCGTCCGGGCTACCTTCCCGCGTGAAGGTGACCGGCGCGCAGCATCAGTCGTTTGCTATGCAGGCTCATCATGATCACCTCAACCTAGGTACGCGGCCGGCAAAGTCAACCGGCGAGCCCCCTGATATTCGGCGGCGCGGCGCGGCGGATTCAGGTCCGCAGCTTCGCGGTGACTTCGATCTCGACCTTCATCTCGGGCTTGTACAGCCCGGCGACGACGAGCAGCGTCGAGGCGGGACGGATGTCGCCGAGGGTTTCGCCGCAGACCGCGATCAGGGCGTCGGCATCCCTGGCGTCGGTGATGTAGTAGGTTGCCCGCACGATGTCGGTCATCGCAAAGCCGCCTTCGGCGAGCGCGGCCTCGATCGTGCGAAAGCAGTTCCGGGCCTGGCTGGTGACGTCGGCCGGCATGGTCATGGTGGCGTAGTCGTAACCGGTGGTGCCGGCGACGAAGGCGAACTCGCCGTCGAGCACGGCGCGGCTGTAGCCGCCGGCCTTCTCGAACGGCGAGCCGGTGGAAATCAGGCGGCGGGTCATGTCATGCACCTCCGTTGGGAACATCGCATGGCTGTGGCGAGGCCATGCAATGTCGCTTGTCTACAATTGGTTCAGGCGGCGTGAGTGGCCAGTCTACGGGCTTTTCCGGCCGGCCGCAGCCTGGCTTGCGCCGCTGCGCCGGAGGGCGCGATCATGCCCCAGGCGCCATCCAGCGCACCGGCGCGCAGTTCGAGGCCCAGCAGCCGGTCGCGCTCGAACGGGCCGGGCAGCGCCAGCTCGCCGGTCATAAGCGCCGAGAAACCGAAGCGGGCATAATACGGCGCGTCGCCGAGCAGGATCACCGCGCCATGGCCGCGGGCTTTCGCCGCCGCCAGCGCGTGGCTCATCAGGGCGGCGCCGATGCCGAGTTCGCGGCAGGAGGCGTCGACCGCGAGCGGGCCGAGCACCAGCGCCGGCTTGCCCCCGGCGCTGACGTGCCACAACCGCACGGTTGCGACCAATCGGCCCTGACGCACCACCGAGAAGGCAAGGCCTTCGGCGGGCGCGCGTCCGTCGCGCAGGCGCTGGCAGGTGCGCGTATGGCGGTTTGCGCCAAAGCAAGCATCCAGCAGCGCTTCACGCGCAACGACGTCCGAGGCTCGCTCCGCACGGATCGCGAACGGGGCGGCATCGGAAATGAGGGCAACAGAGGTCTTCCGTTGGGCAGTCATGGCACGTCAGTCCTCGCGTCCGGCGGACGTCGGGCCCGCGGCGCGTTGTTCTTGAAATCGGCAGATGGAGGGGAGGGAGCCGGCGCACCGGCTCCCGATTCTTCTTCTCCCTCTCCCGCTTGCGGGGGAGGGCCGGGATGGGGGTGTCTCCGCGAGCACTGAGCCCGCGGATAGAATTCCCCCACCCGGCGCTTCGCGCCGACCTCCCCCGCAAGCGGGAGAGGTAAGCAGGCGCCTCAGATGTGGTAGGTCCGCAGCGGCGGGAAGCCGTTGAACGCCACCGACGAGTAGGTCGACGTATACGCGCCGGTGCCTTCGATCAGCAGCTTGTCGCCGATCTCGAGCGTCACCGGAAGCGGGTACGGCAGCTTCTCGTACATCACGTCGGCGGAATCGCAGGTCGGACCCGCGAGCACGCACGGCGTCATTTCCGCACCGTCATGCGGGGTGCGGATGGCGTAGCGGATCGACTCGTCCATCGTCTCGGCGAGACCGCCGAACTTGCCGATGTCGAGATACACCCAGCGCACCTCGTCCTCGTCGCTCTTCCTGGAGATCAGAACGACTTCGGTCTCGATGATGCCGGCATTGCCGACCATGCCGCGGCCCGGCTCGATGATGGTCTCCGGGATCGCGTTGCCGAAATGCTTGCGCAGCGCGCGGAAGATCGACCGGCCGTACTGCACGACCGCCGGAACTTCCTTCAGGTACTTGGTCGGGAATCCGCCGCCCATGTTGACCATCGACAGGTTGATGCCGCGCTCCGCGCAGTCGCGGAACACCGTCGAGGCCATCGCCAGCGCGCGGTCCCACGCCTTCACCTTGCGCTGCTGCGAGCCGACATGGAACGAGATGCCATAGGGCTCCAGGCCGAGGCGCTTGGCGAGGTCGAGCACGTCGACCGCCATTTCCGGATCGCAGCCGAACTTCCGCGACAGCGGCCATTCGGCGCCGGCGCAGTCATAGAGGATGCGGCAGAACACCTTGGCGCCGGGGGCGGCGCGGGCGATCTTCTCGACTTCCGCGGTGCAGTCGACCGAGAACAGGCGAATGCCGAGCGCGAAGGCGCGCGCGATGTCGCGCTCCTTCTTGATCGTATTGCCAAAGGAGACACGCTCCGGGGTCGCACCCGCGTCCAGCGCCATCTGGATCTCCTGCACCGAGGCGCAGTCGAAGCACGAGCCCATCGAGGCCAGCAGCGACAGCACTTCCGGCGCCGGGTTGGCCTTGACCGCATAGAACACACGGCTGTCCGGCAGCGCCCTGGAGAAGGTCTGGTAGTTGTCGCGCACGACCTCGAGGTCGACGACGAGGCAAGGCTCGACGTCCTGGCCCTCGCGGCGGCGGCTGCGCAGGAATTCCTGGATCCGTTCAGTCATAGTAGCACCCTCCCAAACGGCCCCGGCACGGAGACACGTTCAAAAAATGATCTCGGATCAGAGCGCTTCGGCCACGTTGCGCGATGGAGGCGCGACGCAGCCAAAAACTCGGACCGAACTGTGCTGCCGTGGATTGGTTGGGAAGGATCCCGCCCGCACACCTGGCAATGAAGGACAAGCCTCTTCGGTATTCGCGCCGGCTGATGGAAAGCCGGCAGAGACCAAAAAAGCCCGATCCGTCGTTGCTTTAAGTCGCGTCCCCCGTTGAGAACGAGGTGCGCCGGTTCGCCTCCGGCTGCCAGTCACGGTTGCAAGGATCGAAGTGACCTTCAACGGCATCTCTTGAGAGAGATGCTGGCCTCCCAAGTCATCCGACTTGAGCGACCCTCGGTTCTTCGTCCCTTGGCGGCTGTCCGGCCTCTTGTCCGGATACCTACCGACTGACACACGACCACAGGCACGTGCGAAATTGGGCAAGAGTGCAAATAGGTGTTTTGATCCTGCTTCGCAACAGTTTTTTTAGGCTGAGGACAAATTTGCCTAACAGCTGCTTGCAGTGTTGCCTTCGGCGCACGCGCGCGGCGCCGAGTGTGAACAGACGTTAAGTTTTCTTAAGGAAGCGCAAGCGGCCAGCAAGTATTTTCACGGGGCCGGCGCGCGGCGTGGCGCGCAGCCGAGTTACGCGCGCCGAGTGAACGGCTCGATGCGCTGGGCGTTGCGGACGAACGCCACCATGATGAAGACGCCGATCGCGAACAGCACCGCCTGCAGAATGCGCGAGCTGGTTTCGTCGAGTCCCAGCAGGATCCCGAGCGCCCAGCCGCCGGCGAAGGCGGCGCCGAACACCTCGGCGCCGATCAGGATCGCGGCGCTGATGACGGTGACGACGCTTTGCCAGATGATCCGACGGGGAGCGGTAGGGGCGGGCTGCGCATTCATGGGCCAAGGTCCTGTTGCGGGCGCAATCTCTATGAAAAGGCCCCTGCTATCAAGCGCAAAAGGGCGCAAAAAAGCCCCATCGCATGGTATAGGTCCCCCGATTCATTCGTGACCAAACGGGAAATTCTGATGTCGGAAACCTCGGAAATGGCGGCTGCCGCGCAGGCCCAGGCAAATCCGCTCCTGAAGGCCTGGCAGACGCCGTTTGAAACCCCGCCGTTCCCCGAGATCGCGCCGGAACATTTCCTGCCGGCCTTCGAACAGGCCTTCGCCGATCACGCCGCCGAGATCGTCGCAATCGAGCACGATCCCGCCGCGCCCGACTTCGCCAACACCATCACGGCGCTGGAGCGCTCCGGCAAGCTGCTCTCCCGGGTGGCGTCGGTGTTCTACGATCTGGTGTCGGCGCACTCCAGTCCGGAGCTGCTGGAGATCGACAAGGAAGTGTCGCTGCGGATGGCGCGGCACTGGAATCCGATCATGATGAACGCGGTGCTGTTCGGCCGCATCGCGCTGTTGCACGACAACCGCGCCGAACTCGGCCTGTCGGGCGAGCAATTGCGGCTGCTGGAGCGCACCTATACCCGCTTCCACCGCGCCGGCGCCGGACTCGACGAGGCCGCCAAGAAGCGGATGGCCGAAATCAACGAGCGGCTGGCCCATCTCGGCACCGCCTTCAGCCACCATCTGCTCGGCGACGAGCAGGACTGGTTCATGGAGCTCGGCGAGGCCGACTGCGACGGCCTGTCGGACGGTTTTGTCGCCGCCGCCAGGGCCGCGGCCCTGGAACGCGGCATGCCCGGCAAGGCGGTCATGACGCTGTCGCGCTCCTTCGTGGAGCCGTTCCTGAAGAGCTCGACCCGCCGCGACCTGCGCGAAAAGGTGTTCAAGGCATTTACCGCGCGCGGCGACAACGGCAACGCCAACGACAACAACGAAACCATCCTCGAGATTCTGAAGCTGCGCGAGGAGACCGCCCGGCTGCTGGGTTTCCCCACCTTCGCCGCCTACCGGCTCGAGGATTCGATGGCGAGGACGCCGGACGCGGTGCGCGGCTTGCTGGAACGGGTCTGGAAGCCGGCCCGGGCCCGCGCGCTCGCCGACCGCGATGCGCTGCAGGCGCTGGTGGCCGAGGAGGGCGGCAATTTCGCTCTGGCGCCGTGGGACTGGCGCTATTACGCCGAGAAGCTGCGGCAGATCAGGGCCAATTTCGACGACGCCGCGATCAAGCCCTATCTCTCGCTCGACCACATGATCGACGCTTCCTTCGACTGCGCCGGCCGGCTGTTCGGCCTCACCTTCACCGAGCGTAAGGATATCCCGGTCTGGCACCCGGACGTCCGGGTCTGGGAGGTGAGGGATGCCGCGGGCAAGCACAAGGCTCTGTTCTATGGCGACTACTTCGCCCGGCCGTCGAAACGCTCCGGCGCCTGGATGACCTCGCTGCGCGACCAGCAGAAGCTCGACGGCGAGGTCGCGCCGCTGATCCTCAATGTCTGCAATTTCTCCCGGGGCGCCGAGGGCCAGCCGTCGCTGCTGTCGCCCGACGACGCCCGCACCCTGTTCCACGAATTCGGCCACGCCCTGCACGGGATGCTGTCGGATGTGACCTACCCCTCGCTGTCGGGCACCTCTGTGTTCACCGATTTCGTCGAGCTGCCGTCGCAGCTTTACGAACACTGGCAGGAGCAGCCCCAGGTGCTCAGGCAGTTTGCCCGGCACTACCAGACCGGCGAGCCGCTGCCGGACGATCTCCTGAAGCGTTTCATCGCCGCGCGCAAATTCAACCAGGGCTTTGCCACCGTGGAGTTCGTCTCCTCTGCGCTGATCGATCTGGAATTCCACACCCAGCCGGCCTCTGCGATCCCGGACGTGCGGGCGTTCGAACGAACCGAGTTGGAGAAGATCGGGATGCCCGCGGAAATCGCGCTGCGGCACCGGCCGACCCAGTTCGGACATATCTTTTCCGGCGATCATTATGCCTCGGGATATTATAGCTATATGTGGTCCGAGGTGATGGACGCCGACGCGTTCGGCGCCTTCGAGGAGGCCGGCGACATCTTCGATCCCAGGGTCGCAAAACGACTGCATGACGACATCTATTCCTCCGGCGGCTCGCGCGATCCGGAAGAGGCCTATATCGCATTCCGTGGCCGCGAGCCGGAGCCCGACGCGCTGCTGCGCCGCCGCGGCCTGTTGGAAACGTCAGAGGTGGCCTGAGGTGAACACATTGAAACAGGTTTTGCTGGGTCTGCTGCTGGCCGGCGCCGTCGCTTTCGGGGCCAGGGAGGCGCAGGCCCATCCGCATGTCTGGATCACCGCGTCCAGCCAGGTGATCTATGCCCCCGACGGCGCCATGACGGGCGTACGCCACGCCTGGACCTTCGACGACATGTTCTCGACCTATGCGCTGCAGGGCATCGAGACCAAGGTCAAGGGTGTCTTCAGCCGCGAGGAACTGGCGCCGCTGGCACAGACCAACGTCGAATCGCTGAAGGAGTTCGACTTCTTCACCTTCGCCAAGGCCGACGGCAAGAAGGAGAAATTCCTCGAGCCGGTCGATTATTTTCTGGAGCACAAGGACGGCGCCCTGACGCTGCATTTCACGCTGCCGTTGAAGGCGCCGGCGAAGCCGAAGGCGCTGGCGCTGGAGGTGTTCGATCCGGCTTACTTCATCGACTTCAAATTCGACGACAAGGACCCGATCAAGCTGGTCGGGGCGCCCGCCGCCTGCAAGCTGGCGTTCCAGCGTCCCGACGACGGCACCGCCGCCACCGCGCAGAAACTCAACGAGGACAGTTTCGCCAGCGGAGATAATTCGAACTACGGCGCGATGTTCGCCAACAAGATCACGGTGCAATGCCCGTGATCCCGCGACCCGGCCCGAGATTTGCGCGCGGCCTGATGATTGGCGCCGCGGTGGTGGCCGGCGTGCTGATAACGGACGGGCTGGTGCATCTGGTGCTGGCGCAGACGCCGTTCGGCGCCCCGAAGCGCCCTCCCGAACCCCAGGCCGGCGGCATTTTCGGCTGGATCCTCGCCAAGCAGTCGGAATTCTACCGCGAAATGTCGGCGACCATCCGCGCCGCCAAGTCGGACGGCTCGGCGGTCTGGACCCTGCTCGCGATTTCGTTCGCCTACGGCATCTTCCACGCCGCCGGCCCCGGCCATGGCAAGGCGGTGATCTCGTCCTATCTGGTCGCCAACCAGGAGACCGCGCGGCGCGGCATCGTGCTGTCGTTCGCTTCGGCGCTGATGCAGTCGCTGGTCGCCGTCCTGATCGTCGGGATTTGCGCCTGGCTGCTCAACGTCACCGCCAAGACGATGTGCGGGACCGAACGGGTCATCGAGATCGTCAGCTACGCGCTGATAGCGGCGTTCGGTGCCCGGCTGGTGTGGACCAAGGGGGGCGGATTCATGCGCGCGCTGCAGGCGCGCGCGCCGGTACCGGCGATGGCGGGCGCCGCGCATCATCATGGCCACGACCACGACCACGGACATGCCCACGGCCATCATCACCACCATCATGATCACGGGCACCACGATCCCGATCACGTCCATGACGAGCATTGCGGCCACTCCCATGGTCCGGCCCCGAGCGAACTCGCCGGTCCCGGCGGCTGGCGGCGCGGCTTCGGTGCGATCCTGGCCGTCGGCATCCGCCCGTGCTCGGGCGCCATTCTGGTGCTGGTGTTCGCGCTGGCGCAGGGCCTGTTCTGGGCCGGCATCGCCGCGACCTTCGTCATGGGCCTCGGCACCGCGATCACCGTCGCCACCATCGCCGTGATCGCGGTATCGGCAAAGGATCTCGCCCGGCGCCTCAGCGGCGGCGGCGAGGGCGGCGGCGCGCTCGTCATGCGCGGCATCGAATTCGCCGCCGCCGGGCTGGTGCTGCTGTTCGGGATGGGGCTGCTGTTCGGGTATCTGGCCGCCGAGCGGGTGACGTGTCTCTGACCGCGGCCGCGCGGTTGAGGATTTCATAAGCGCGCCATCCGGCTACCAAAATTTCCAAATTTTGGAATTTCTGTTATACGTGAGCAATGATCGTCATCGGCACAGCCGTGGTCGAAAACTATTTTGCCGACCGCGCCGGCTTCAGAGGAATCAAGGCCGCGCGGTCTCAATACGATGCTTGGCTCGATATTGTCGCCCAGGCCGAATGGCGCAATCCGGAGGACGTCAAGGTGTCCTATCCAAAGGCGAGTATCCTCAAGGCCAGCCGGGTCGTTTTCAACATCAAGGGCAATGACTACCGACTGGTTTCAGCCCTCTAATATCGGGCGGGAGTTGTGGCGATCCGGTTCTTCGGTACCCACAGCGAGTACGACAGAATAGACGCGGAGACGGTGTAATGGATGCAACCTTGATCTTGATCGACAGCGACGCGGAACTCGCCCGCGCCCGCGCTCTCGTCGACCGGCTCTGGCAATCGGATAAGCCGGCCGACGTTGCCCGGCTCCAGGCGCAAGCACGCCTGATTGCAGCCTATGAGGAAGGCAATTCGCCGCGTCGGCCACCGAGCACGGCGGATCTGATCCGGCACCTCATGGATCAGCATGGTCTCACCCGCGCCGACATGGTGCCGATCCTGGGAACGCCGAGCCGGGTCAGTGAAGTCCTGAAGGGAAAGAAGGGGCTGAGCTTGGCAATGGTCCAGAGATTGCGAGCCCGTTTTCGGGTATCTGCCGACCTGCTTATTCCACCGCCCAGGAAAGTGACTATCCGCCGCGCCCCCAAGCGTGCCGCGGCTTGAGTATAGGTCTTGTCATCGCGCGGCTGCACCGGGATCGTCATAAATCAACAAGCAGAGCGCAACGGGAAATTCATGTCACGCGAGAAATTCTGGTTCTTCCACCCGTTCCGGGTGCGGTATTCCGAGATCGACGGCCAGGGCGTGGTGTTCAATGCGCATTATCTGACCTATTTCGACACCACCATCACCGAATATTTTCGCGCCCTCGGCTATGACCAGTATGCCGATTCTAAAGCGACCGGCATCGATTTCCACGTCGTCAAGTCACTGATCGAATACAAGGCGCCGGTTCGGTTCGACTGGGAATTGGACGTTGGCGCGCGGGTGGCGCGGATCGGCAACACAAGTCTCACCTTTGAACTCGCCATCTTCCTGAAGGACGGCAATGATGCGCTGGTGACCGGCGAGGTCGTCTGGGTCTACACCGATCAGAAGACCCATCGCCCGGTCCCGATCACGACATCGATCCGGGATTCCATCGCCAGGCGCGAATCGCATCTGGCCTGACGCCGCGTTGAACGCAACGTCGCCTGCGACAAATCAACCCGTCGGGTAAAATTTCGCTCTTCCGGAAACCCGAAACACCGTTACGACTCACCCATCCTGTTCCTGAGGAAGGGGCGTTGGCCATCGTCACCGAACGTTGGGATGGGATGCGGTGGACGCCTAGGCATCGTGCGCGGAATGGAATCGCAGGGCGGGATAAACTCCGTGAGCGATTGCAGATCGGGCAGACGAACGGTGCCGGAGCGTACGGCAAAATCGTGTGGACCTGACGCCTCAGTGGTCGGCGTCAAGTCTGCGGAAGGCAAGTCGGCCCGACCGGGCGCGGACGAGCCAGCTATCCGTAGGCGACGGAGGCGAGAAGAGCCCGATACTCCGGGGTGAGCGCGAGATAAGCCGTAAAGCCATTGCGCAGGGAATGTCGGATGTTCTCCGCTGCCCTGTATGCTCGTGTGCGCATTTACTCGTGCATTTTGCACACGAGACCGCGGGTGCAGCGCGCATCCGGCATTCCCTGCTCCCTCATCGGAGGGAGAAACGACAGGCAAACCTCGGGCAATTCATGCCGCGAGAAGGCGGAGTCTTGTTCAGTCGTCATACCCCGCGCATGCGGGGTATCCAGTACGCCGGGGCCTATCGATTCAATCACTGCTGTTCTCTGGAATACTGGATCACCCGCATGCGGGTGATGACGGCAGGTGCCTCACCCCGGCAACCAGTGCCGGATTGCCGGCAGGAAGAAGATGCCGATATTGATCGCAAAGCCGATGCTCCACAGGATCGAGCGCAGCGTGGAGCGGTTGCCGAGATAGGTGAAGACGTAGGCGATCCGCACGATCAAAAACAGCATCGCCAACTCGTTGATGAGGTGCTGCGGCGCCGCCCGGAATTCCGCCAGCAGCACGGCCACGGCGAAGAACGGAAAGGCCTCGATACCGTTCTGGTGGGCGCCCAGCGCGCGCGCGGCGATCGGGTCCTCGTAGAAGCCGGGGTCGCGCGGTCTGGCATTGTCGAAACGGCGGAACCCGATCCACTTGATCGGTGCGATCGTCAGCAAATAGAGCATCAGCGTTCCGAAAACGCACCATTCGGCGATCGTCATGGTTTCCCCCGATGCGGCATGGCGATGACCCGCATATTCCCGCTAAATCGTGACAATATCGAAAGCGCCATTATCTTGACAAGAATACCCCAACGCGCGAAGCCACGGGCACCATGACAGCCGTCGAAGCCATTCAAACCGCCAAACCCGAGCCCAGGCCCGAAGCCAAGCCTGAGGCCATGTCTGATGCCGCGCCTGGAATCAGCCCGGGACGCGTCGGCGTCCTGCTGGTCAATCTCGGCACTCCCGACAGCGCGGACGCGCGCGGCGTGCGGGTCTATCTCAGGGAGTTCTTGTCCGATCCCCGGGTGATCGAAAACCAGGGGCTGTTCTGGAAACTGGTGCTGAACGGCATCATCCTGCAGGTGCGCCCCGGCCGCAAGGCGCGCGACTACCAGAAGATCTGGAATACCGAGAAGAACGAATCCCCGCTCAAGACCATCACCCGCGCGCAGTCCGGGAAGCTCGCCGCCGCCATCGCCGACCATGACCATGTCGTGGTCGACTGGGCGATGCGCTACGGCAATCCGTCGATCGCGTCCCGGATCGCGGCGCTGACCGCGCAGGGCTGCGACCGGCTGCTGGTGGTGCCGCTCTATCCGCAATATTCGGCGGCGACCTCCGCCACCGTCTGCGACGAGGTGTTTCGCGTGCTCGCCGGCATGCGGGCGCAGCCGACGTTGCGGATCACGCCGCCCTATTACGTCGATGCGGAATATATCGAGGCGCTGGCGGTCTCGATCGATGCGCATCTGAAAACCCTGCCGTTCGAGCCCGAGCTGATCCTGGCCTCGTTCCACGGCATGCCGCAGAAATACATCGACAAGGGCGATCCCTATCAGGCGCAGTGCGCCGCCACCATGGACGCCTTGCGCCTGCGCATGGGCCTCGATGCCTCGAAGCTGATGCTGACCTTCCAGTCCCGCTTCGGCTTCGACGCATGGCTGCAGCCCTACACCGACAAGACCATCGAGCAGCTGGCCAAGGACGGCGTGCGCCGCATCGCGGTGGTGACCCCCGGCTTTTCGGCCGATTGCCTCGAAACCCTTGAAGAGATCGCGCAGGAAAACGCCGAGATTTTCGAGCACAATGGCGGCGAGCAATTTGCAGCCATTCCCTGCCTGAACGACAGCGATCCCGGCATGGACGTGATCCGCCAACTGGTGCTGCGGGAGCTGCAAGGCTGGATCTGAGGCCGGATCAACGGCTGGATTCGGCGATCCAAGCGATGCCGGCGGCTTCGTCACCGAAAAGAGACATTTGGCCGCCGTTCGGGCGTTGCCCCCTGGCGACCGCCAAACCCCGCCCTACCTCCCATTAAAAAGGTTATACTGAACCGGCGCGGCCGGTCTTCAGACCTATCGATGATACGTCCGCATGCAGCCGACGTTGCGGCTTTGGAGGATTTATGAGCGGTTTTGACATCTTCGCCATCGCGTTCGTGCTGCTGGTCATTTTCACGCTGTTTGCCGGCGTCAAGACCGTGCCGCAGGGCTACGACTGGACCATCGAGCGGTTCGGCAAATATACCCGCTCGCTGTCGCCGGGCCTGAACATCATCGTTCCCTATTTCGACCGCGTCGGCCGCAAGATGAACATGATGGAGCAGGTGATCAACATTCCCGAGCAGGAGGTGATCACCAAGGACAACGCCACCGTGACGGTGGACGGCGTCGCCTTCTATCAGGTGTTCGACGCCGCCAAGGCCAGCTACGAGGTGTCCGACCTCAATCAGGCGATCATCGTGCTGACCATGACCAACATCCGCTCGGTGATGGGCGCGATGGACCTCGACCAAGTGCTGTCGCACCGCGACGAGATCAACGAGCGCCTGCTGCGCGTGGTGGATGCCGCGGTGTCGCCCTGGGGAATGAAGGTCAACCGCATCGAGATCAAGGACATCGTGCCGCCGGCCGATCTGGTCGAGGCGATGGGCCGCCAGATGAAGGCCGAGCGCGTCAAGCGCGCCGACATTCTGCAGGCCGAAGGCCAGCGCCAGTCGGAGATCCTGCGTGCCGAAGGCGCCAAGCAGGGCCAGATCCTGCAGGCCGAAGGCCGCCGCGAAGCCGCGTTCCGCGACGCCGAGGCGCGCGAGCGTTCCGCCGAAGCCGAAGCCAAGGCGACGCAGATGGTCTCCGAGGCGATCGCAAAAGGCGACGTCGCCGCGCTGAATTATTTCATCGCCGACAAATACATCAAGGCGTTCGGGCAGCTCGCAGACTCGCCGAACCAGAAGATCATCATGCTGCCGATCGAGGCGATGAGCATTTTGGGCTCGCTGGCCGGCATCGGCGAGATCGCGAAAGCGACCTTTGGCGAAGGCGCGGTTGCCGCCCAGGCCGCCCGCCGCGCCTCGGTGCCCAACACCGGCCCGACCCCGCCGCCGGTGACGCCGCAACGTTGAGAGTTGGTTCGATGATGAGTGCGATGGCGCAGGCTCTTTTCCCTCCCCCTCAAGCGGGAGAGGGGGCGCACTGCCGATTTGTCGACGAGTTTGGTAACGAGAAAGAACAGAGGGTCACGCGATGACCGGGATATTTTCGACGCTTGGCACCTGGAACTGGTTGATCTTCGGCTTCGTCCTGATGGCGCTGGAGTTGCTGGCGCCCGGCGTCTTCCTGTTCTGGCTCGGGCTCGCCGCCTTGCTGGTCGGGCTGCTGTCATTCGCGATCGATCCGTCCTGGCAGACCCAGTTGCTGATGTTCGCGGTGTTCGCCGTCGCCGCGGTGCCGCTGTGGCGGCGGGTGGCGCGCAGCAACAGCGGCGTCAGCCAGAGCAACCCGTTTCTCAACAAGCGCACCGACGCGCTGGTCGGGCGGGTGTTCACGCTGGAAAAGCCGATCATCGACGGCTCGGGCACAGTCAAGATCGACGATACGATCTGGCGCGTCGCCGGTCCCGATGCGCCGGCCGGCAGCCGGGTCAGAATCGTGCAGGCCGACGGCGCCAGCCTGACGGTGGCGGCGGCGTGATCTTCCACATCGTCATTCCGGGGCAGCCCGCAGGGCTGAACCCGGAATCTCGAGATTCCGGGTTCGATGCTGCGCATCGCCCCGGAATGACGGGCCTAAGCACGCTTGCTCCAGCGCTCGGCGAAGCGGTACAGCGGCAGGAAATTTTCCGCGAGATCCTTTCCGAGCCCGGTGAGGCGGTAACCGTCGCCGGCGACAAGCTCGACGAAGCCGGCTTCGCGCAGTTCCGACAGCCGTGCCTGCAGCACGGTCGGCGAGGCCTCGTCGCAGGCGGTGCGCAACGCGCGCGAGGTCAGCGCGCGGTCGTCGCGAAGCTCCCAGATGATGCGCAGGCTCCAGCGCCGGCCCAGCAGGTCGAGCAGCGCCATCACCGGGCGGCCGGAGCTCGAGCCGCGGACGGCGCGTTTTTTCATGGCTGAACCCTGTTTCGGCATCGGCGGCCCCCTTGCCGTTTGCTACAAATAATGTAGCGTAGTGCTACGTTTATTGTAGCAAATGGAGTTGCCGATGTCACGTCTTGCGCCGCTCGAGCCGCCTTACGCGGCGGAGATCCGCGAGCAGTTCGACCGCATCATGCGCGGCGCACCGCCGCTGCTGCTGTTCCGCACCATCGCCGTGAGCGCGCGCGCCTGGCAGAAATTTTCCGCCGGCGGCCTGCTCGACCGCGGCCCGCTGACCTTGCGCGAGCGCGAAATCGTCATCGACCGCACCTGCGCGCGGACCGGATGCGAATACGAATGGGGCGTCCATATCGCGGCCTTCGCCGCCGCCGCCCGTCTCACCGACGAACAGGTCCGCGCCACCGTGCTGGGCGAGGCCAACGATCCCAGCTGGTCGGTTGCCGAGCAGGCGCTGATCGCGGCGGTCGACGCGCTGCATCTGCGTGCCACGTTGAGCGACGCTGAATTCGCGGCGCTGTCGGCGCATTACGACGAGGCGAAGATTCTGGAGATCATGCTGCTGTGCGGCTTCTATCGCACGGTGTCGTATCTCGCCAACGGGCTGGCCCTGCCGCTGGAGAAGAGCGCGGCGCGGTTTCCGGAGGCGTAATCGTCATTCCGGGGCGCGTCGAAGGCGCGAACCCGAATGACAGAGCGTCCGCTACGCTACGCCACGCCAGCCCTTAGCACGTCGTGCACATGCACGATGCCGACCGGCTTCCTGCCTTCTGCGACGATCAGCACCGTCACCGCCGGCTTCGATGAATGGATCGTCTCCAGCATTTCGGTGGCGAGCATGCCGGGCGGAATGGTGCGGGGATTCCTGGTCATGACTTCGTCGACATCGGCGGTCATCAGATCGGGGCGCATGTGGCGGCGCAGATCGCCGTCGGTGATGATGCCGGCGATTTCGCCGCCGGCATCGACGATGCAGACGCAGCCGAATCCCTTGGTCGACATCTCCACCAGCGCGTCCGACATCTTGGCGCCGAGCGGTTTGACCGGGATGGCGTCTCCGGTATGCATGATGTCGCGGACGAATTTCAGCATCGCGCCGAGCTTGCCGCCGGGATGGAAGTTGGCGAATTCCAGCGCGGTGAAGCCGCGGCCCTCGAGCAGCGCGATGGCCAGCGCGTCGCCGATCGCGGCCTGCATCAGCGACGAGGTAGTCGGCGCCAGATTGTGCGGACAGGCCTCGCGCGCCTTCGGCAGTTCCAGCACGATGCGGGCGGCCTCGCCGAGCGAGGAGGCGGCGCTGGAGGTCACCGCGATCATCGGAATCGCGAAGCGACCGGAATAATTGACGAGGTTCTTCATCTCGGGCTGCTCGCCGGACCACGACAGCGCGATGATGACGTCGTCGGATGTGATCATGCCGAGATCGCCATGGCTGGCTTCGGCGGCATGTACGAAGAAGGCCGGCGTTCCGGTGGAGGCCAGCGTCGCCGCGATCTTGCGCGCCACATGGCCCGACTTGCCGAGCCCGGTGACGATGACTCGGCCCCTGGCGTCGCGGATCAGGTCGACGGCGGCGGTGAAAGCGGGCCCGAGCGGCCCCTGCAGGGCCGCCGAGATCGCGGCGATGCCGCTGGCTTCCGTATCGAGCGTGCGCAGCCCGGACTGTACGGCGGCGCTCGCAAGGTCGGTGCCGGATGATTGTGCCATCAGCGGTTTCGAGGGAGCCATGCGTGATTCCGGAAACTGGGGCCGTCCGCCCCGGACCCTTCCTTAGCACGCACGGGACGGCGTTGCGACGCGGCGCCCGGTTCTCAACGGCTCATTAACCATAATTGTTTTAACTCCATTAACGCCGGTTCCACGCGGGCACGCCGCCGTTTGCGGAGCACGCTGCCTAAGTAAATGGATTTGTTGGAGTATTTTTCATCGTGATGTCGGGTCCAGCCAAGGGCCGTCGCGGACGCGTAGCGGTTTTGCGCGTCTTATCGCCATGCCTTGCGCTGATCCTTGCGCTGATCGCCGTCGCTGCGACCCCGCTCTATGCCCAGACCCTGACCCCCGACCTGTTCCGCCCGGCCCGCGACGGCTTCGTCTCGCCGCAGGATTCGCCGCTGCGCCGTACCGGGGAGTCGACCGACCGCACCAGTGATGCCGCCAATGATGCGCGGCTGCGCGACAAGGACGTGCCCGCGAAATCCCGGGTAGGTGCGATTCCCACCTACGGTCTCCCCGCAGCCAGCGGCGCCTCGACGTCCGGGTATGACTCGCTCAACCGGACGAAGAAGAAGGCAAAATACTATCCAGGCCAGGCCAGGCCCAGGTCCCCGCCGGGCCCCGGTAGCAAGCCGCCGCAGCCATTGCCCGCCAACGGGCGGGTGCGGCTGTCGATCCCGCCGTCGGATTCCGCCAACAAGACGCCGATCGCGCCGGCGATGGCCGGCACGGTGGCTGGCCAGCCACCACGCAAGCGGCTCCGGGTGGACGACGATCCGTTCGGCGCGATCGGCGATTACGCCGGCAGCTTTCTGATCAAGTCGGCAGTCGAACTGCGCGGCGGCTTCGACACCAATCCCCGCCGCACCGTGGCGCCGAAGGGCTCGTCGTTCTATGTGGTGGCGCCGGAATTCCTCGCCGTCTCCGAGTGGCAGCGCCACGCGGTCGTCGCCGATCTGCGTGGATCGTTCACCGGCTACGGCACCACCTTTCCGCCGCCGACCGACGGCACCATCTCCTCGGCGCCGGTCGTGGTCGACCGGCCGGATTTTGACGGCCATATCGACGGTCGGCTCGACGTCAGCCGCGACTTCCGCCTCACCGGGCAGGGACGCCTGCGTGTCGCCACCGACAATCCCGGCAGCCCGAACATCCAGGCCGGCCTGCAGCGCTATCCGATCTACACCACGCTCGGCGGCACCTTCGGCGTCGACCAGAATTTCAACCGCCTGCAATTGTCCGCCGGCCTCACCACCGACCGCACCGTCTACACGGCATCGAAACTCACCGACGGAACGTCGTCCAGCAACGATGACCGCAACTACAACCAGTTCGGCGGTCTCGGCCGCGTCAGCTACGATCTGATTCCAGGCCTGAAACCATTCGGCGAGATCGTCGGCAACGTCCGCTCCCATGACCAGCTGGCCGATCGCAACGGCTATCAACGCAATTCCAGCGGGGGATCGGTACGCGCCGGCACCAGTTTCGAGTTCTCGCGGATCCTGACCGGCGAACTCGCGATCGGCTGGGCGGCGCGCACCTATGAGGACCCGCGGCTGTTGCCGCTGCAGGGACTTTTGACGTCAGCCTCGCTGGTGTGGGTGGCGACGCCGCTGACCACGGCGAAGTTCTTCGCCACCACCTCGATCGACGAGACCAC
The DNA here is from genome assembly GCF_030697065.1 of Bradyrhizobium sp. GTDB lineage: Bacteria > Pseudomonadota > Alphaproteobacteria > Rhizobiales > Xanthobacteraceae > Bradyrhizobium. The sequence continues at coordinate 9,564 of NZ_JAUYQU010000029.1, read as the reverse complement.
GGTGCCCGGCGTCTCCGGGGTGCTGACCAATACCTATACGGTGGAAGTCGATCACGATTTCCGCCGCTGGCTGACCGCGATCGGAAAATTCACCTGGGGCACCCAGGACTATCAGGGCGACGCGCGCTTCGACCGCTTCTATTCGGTCTCCGGCGACCTGATCTACAAGCTGAACCGCAGCATCTGGCTCAAGGGCACGCTGCGCCGCGACTGGCTCGACTCCAGCATCGTCGGCAACAGCACCGCCTCGACGGTGGTGATGCTGGGCGTGAGATTGCAGCACTAGAACCGGCGTTTCCTGTCGCGCGCACCATCCTCATACAAAAGAACCCCGGCGCCAGGCCGGGGTTCTGTGATCGTCGCGTCGGCAGCCGTCTGTTACGGACACGGGTGGCGGTAGCCGTCCGTACCCATATAGGTCATGCTCTGCGGATCGTACGACCGGAAGCGCTGCATGCAGTAGCCGATGGCGTCGCGCCGCTGCTGCTCTGCGGCGCTCGCCGCGATTGCGCCACCGATCACGGCCGCGCCGATTCCAAGACCGATGCCGAGGCCGACATTGCCGCCGCCGCCCCGTCCGCGCCCGCGTCCACCACCCCCGCGACCGCGGCCGCGTTGCGCATAGGCGGAGGAGACGCCCATAGCGCCGGTGGTGGCAACCACGCCGAACGCGTACATCGACAACAGGACCCCTGCCGCCAGCACGCGGGTGACGAGCTTGCGCGCGCCGGATTTCTGTACTGCCATATCGTTACCTTTCCTGTGATTCTCGCATGATGCCGCCCCACGCAAACACCTGCCTTGTCCTGGATCAAGCGGTATCGTGGGTGAGCTCTCAAAGTCGGGTTTCCGGCGCCGATATGGCCGGAATCGGCCGATTGGCCCGACTTTCGGGCGCCAGGACGCTCACCACCCCCCGCCGCGACGCGGCGACGCACCCGGCGGCCTTGAACCGCCCGGAAGGAAATCTAATTGATTCTGTGTATGCCGCGGGCTGTGCCGCCGGCATCAGGGAGAAAGAGATGAACTATTTTCGAACCGCGATCCTGCTGGCCGGTCTCACGGCCCTGTTCATGGGCGTCGGTTATCTGATCGGTGGCGCCGGTGGCGCGACCATCGCGCTTCTGGTCGCGGCGGCCACCAACCTGTTCGCCTACTGGAACTCGGACCGCATGGTGCTTTCCATGTACGGCGCCCATGAGGTCGATGCGCGCAGCGCGCCCGAACTCGTCAACATGGTGGCCACGCTGGCCGGCCGGGCCGGGTTGCCGATGCCGCGCGTGTTCCTGATGGACAATCCGCAGCCCAATGCGTTCGCCACCGGCCGCAATCCGGAAAATGCCGCCGTCGCCGTAACCACGGGGCTGGTGCAGTCGCTCAACCGCGAGGAGCTCGCCGGCGTGATCGCCCATGAGCTGGCCCACATCAAGAACCACGACACGCTGCTGATGACCATCACCGCGTCGATCGCCGGTGCGATCTCGATGCTGGGGCAGTTCGGCATGTTCTTCGGCGGCAACCGCGACAACAACCACGGCCCCGGCATCATCGGTTCGATCGCGATGATGATTCTGGCGCCGCTCGGCGCCATGCTGGTGCAGATGGCGATCAGTCGCACGCGCGAATATGCCGCCGACGATCTCGGCGGCCGCATCGTCGGGCAGCCGATGGCTCTGGCGTCGGCGCTGGTCAAGATCTCGAATGCCGCGCACGTGATTCCGAACGAGGAGGCCGAGCGCAATCCGGCGACCGCGCACATGTTCATCATCAACCCGCTGTCGGGTCGCGGCATGGACAATCTGTTCTCGACTCACCCGTCGACCGAGAACCGTATCGCCGAACTTCGGCGGCTCGCCGCCGAACTCGGGTCCGGGTCAGGCACGCCGCCGTCGGCGCGTCAGGTGCCATCGCCGCGCCGCGGCCCATGGACCGCTCCCCGCGGCAGCGGCGTGGCGCCGCGCGGGCCGTGGGGCTGATGGTGCTCCAGAAGCGCTAGACTGCCGCACTGCTGCGTCCGGCCGGGCTTTAGGCCCGGCCTAGACGTGTCATTGCGCAGATCCGATCGGAACCTTTTCACGTCCGATGGATTGGTTATCTGGCGCCAATCTTCCGACCGATCGATGGTCCTCAGAAACTGTTCCGCGGCATACCCGGCGATTTTATCCCGTCGATCGTCCGCGCCAAGTTCATGAAAGCTGGAAACGACATGGCATTGCTGGCACAGGGCGGCACGGCGAGCGCGAGTCCGGCTCCACAGGGTGGGACGCGGCCAATCGAGAATTCCGGATTGCCGGAGTGGAATTCCGCACATCTTCGCCTCGCCATCACGGCGGCCGGAGTCGCCCTGTGGTCGTGGAACGTCGACACCAACCGCTTCACGATGGATGAGCGTGCCTTTCAGCTGTGGAATGTGCCGATCAGCGACGATGTGTCGTTCGATGACCTCTCGGCCCATATTCATCCGGCGGATCGCGACCGGGTCAAAGCTGCGTTTGCCGCGACTCGCGCCATCGTTGGCCCCTATGAAATCGATTTCCGCATCATGGTCGGCGAAGAGGTGCGCTGGATATCGGCCCGCGGGCAGGGCGACGATGCCGGTATCGTCGGACGCATCATGTTCGGCATCTTCATCGACGTGACCGGCCGCAAGCAGGCCGAGGAAGGCCACGAGCTGCTGGCCGGCGAAATGAGCCACCGGGTCAAGAATCTGCTGGCGATCGCGACCGGACTGACGGCGATCACCTCACGTTCCGCCAAGACGACCGCGGATATGGCGCAGGAACTCACCAATCGGCTGACTGCGCTGGGCCGGGCCCATGACCTGGTTCGTCCGCTTCCGGGCCAGGGTGGCAAGGCGGCGCTGCTCGGCGACCTGTTCACGGTATTGCTGGCGCCCTATGACGACATGGGAGCCTTCAGCGGCCGCGTCCGGGTCTCGGTGCCGCGGATGGGTGTCGGCGAACAGGCGGCGACGACACTGGCGCTGGTGGTGCACGAGCTCGCCACCAACTCGCTCAAATACGGCGCGCTGTCATCGCCTGAAGGAGTCCTCGACATCTCCTGTGCCCCCCACGACACCGAGGTGACGGTGGTCTGGACCGAGAGCGGCGGCCCGCCGGTGCAGGCTCTGACCGGTGATGGCGGATATGGCAGCAAGCTGCTGAACCGCGGCATGAACGTCCAGCTCGGCGGATCGATCAGCTGCGACTGGAATCCCGAAGGCGTGATTGTCACGCTGAAGATGACCAAGGATCGGCTGACGAGATAGCCGGTGGTGTACCTTCCGATGGCGTCATACCCCGCGAAGGCGGGGTATCCAGTACGCCGCGGCTTCTCGGTTCATAATTGACGGCTCTGGAATACTGGGTCCTCCGCCTTCGCGGAGGACGACAGTCGAGCTACCTCGGCAGGTTGGTCGTCCCCATCAAAAACTGATCGATCGAGCGCGCGCACAGCCGGCCCTCGCGGATCGCCCAGACCACCAGCGATTGCCCGCGGCGCATGTCGCCGGCGGAGAACACGTTCGGCCGCGAGGTCAGATAGTCCGAGGTGTTGGCGCGCACATTGCCGCGCGGGTCGAGGTCGACGCCGAGGGTCTTGAGCAGGCCCTCATGCACCGGATGCACGAAACCCATCGCCAGCAGCACCAGCTGCGCGTCGAGCTCGAATTCCGAGCCGGGGACCGGCTTGAACTTGTCATCGACATGCACGCAATGAAGTTTGGCGACCTGGCCGTTGTCGCCTGCGAACTTCTGCGTCAACACGGCAAAATCGCGTTTGGCGCCTTCGGCCTGGCTCGACGAGGTCCGCATCTTCATCGGCCAGTTCGGCCAGGTCAGGGCCTTGTTCTCGTGCTCTGGCGGAGCCGGCATGATCTCGATTTGCGTCACGGACTTCGCGCCCTGCCGGAACGAGGTGCCGATACAGTCCGAGCCGGTGTCGCCGCCGCCGATCACGACGACGTCCTTGCCGGTGGCGAGGATCTCCGCAGCCCCGCCGAGCGGCTCGCTGGAGACGCGGCGGTTCTGCTGCGGCAGGAAATCCATTGCGAAGTGGATGCCGGCGAGGTCGCGGCCGGGGATCGGCAGGTCGCGCGCGGCCTCGGCGCCGCCGGTCAGCGCCATCGCGTCATATTCGGTCAGCAGGGTTTGCGGATCGAGCGCGCCCGGCGCGCTGCCGCCGACCGGGCTGCCGTAATGAAACACCACGCCCTCGGCTTCCATCTGCGCGATGCGCCGGTCGATGACGTGCTTCTCCATCTTGAAATCGGGAATGCCATAGCGCAGCAGTCCGCCGGCCTTGGCGAACTTTTCGTAGACATGCACCTCATGCCCGGCGCGCGCCAGCTGCTGCGCGCAGGCGAGGCCGGCCGGGCCGGACCCGACCACCGCGATCTTCTTGCCGGTCTTGTTCGCTGCGATTTCCGGCGGCAGCCAGCCGTTGTCCCAGGCGCGGTCGACGATAGCGCATTCGATGGTCTTGATGGTGACCGGGTTGTCGTCGATGTTGAGCGTGCAGGAGGCTTCGCACGGCGCCGGGCAGATGCGGCCGGTGAATTCGGGGAAGTTGTTGGTCGAGTGCAGGTTACGCGAGGCTTCCTGCCAGTTGTCCTGGTAAACCAGATCGTTGAAATCGGGAATCTGGTTGTTGACCGGGCAGCCCGGCGTGCCCGGCGCCACTGAACCGGTGCCGTGGCAATAGGGAATGCCGCAATTCATGCAGCGCGCCGCCTGGTCGCGGGTTTCCTTCTCGCTCAGCGGAACGACGAATTCCTGATAATGCTTCAAACGCTCGGCGACCGGCGCGTATTTGCGGTCGTGGCGGTCGATCTCGAGAAAACCTGTAATCTTGCCCATTTAACCAGACGCCCCTGAACCCTTGCTCCGTCATTCCGGGATGCGCCGCAGGCGCAGACCCGGAATCTCGATGATGCCCTTGCGATTCCCCGATGTGCATTCGCACATCTGAGGTTCCCGCGTCGCGCGTCCCGGAAGGACGCTTGGTGATGTCTACGCCCCGATCGCGATTTTCGGCTCCGCGTCGGCACTCGCCTTCATTTCCTTCAGCGCGCGGCGGTATTCCACCGGCATCACCTTGCGGAACTTCGGCAGATACGTCTTCCAGTTCGCCAGAATATCGGCGGCGCGCTTCGAGTCCGTCAGCCTGGCGTGGCGGGTGATCAGCACATGCAGCCGTTCGACATCGGATTCCAGAAGGTTCTGGAACACGTCGACCCGGCCATGCGCATCGAGATCGCCGGACTGATGATAGGTGTTCTGGTTGATCATCTCTTCCGACAGCACCGGCTCGAGTTCGACCATCGCCATGTTGCAGAGTTTGGCGAAGTCGCCGGCTTCGTCCAGCACATAGGCGACGCCGCCCGACATTCCCGCGGCGAAGTTGCGCCCGGTCTTGCCGAGCACCACGACGATGCCGCCGGTCATGTATTCGCAGCAATGGTCACCGGCGCCCTCGACCACCGCGACCGCGCCGGAGTTGCGCACCGCAAACCGCTCGCCGGCGATGCCGCGGAAATAGCATTCGCCCTCGATCGCGCCGTACATCACGGTGTTGCCGACGATGATCGACTCTTCCGGCACAATGCCCGAATTGCGCGGCGGCTTGATGATGATGCGTCCGCCGGACAGGCCCTTGCCGACATAGTCGTTGCCTTCGCCTTCGAGCGTGAAGGTGATGCCTCGCGCCAGCCAGGCGCCGAAGGCCTGGCCCGAGGTGCCCTTGAAATTCACCTGTATGGTGTCGTGCGGCAGGCCGGCATGGCCGTAGATCTTCGCCACCGTGCCCGACAGCATCGCGCCGGCACTTCGATCGGTGTTGTTGATGTCGGCCTCGATCTTCACCGGAGCGCCGCGGTCGAGTGCAGGCCGCGCCTTCTCGATCAGGGTACGATCGAGCACCGCCTCCAGATGGTGGTCCTGGCTCTGCGAATGATAGATCTTCTGGCCCGGCAACTCGTTCTGGCGAACGAACAGCTTCGAGAAGTCGAGCCCCTTGGCCTTCCAGTGCGCCACCAGCGTGGACTGGTCGAGCATCTGGGTCTGGCCCACCATCTCGTTGAAGCTGCGGTAGCCCAGCGCGGCCATGATCTCGCGGACTTCCTCGGCGACGAAGAAGAAATAGTTGATGACGTGCTCGGGCTGGCCGGTGAAGCGCTTGCGCAGCACCGGATCCTGCGTCGCGACGCCGACCGGGCAGGTGTTGAGATGGCATTTGCGCATCATGATGCAGCCGGCCGCGATCAGCGGCGCGGTAGCGAAGCCGAATTCGTCGGCGCCGAGAAGCGCGCCGATCACGACGTCGCGTCCGGTGCGGAAGCCGCCGTCGACCTGGACCACGATGCGGCTGCGCAGCCGCTCGCGCACCAGGGTCTGGTGGGTCTCGGCGAGGCCGATTTCCCACGGCGAACCGGCATGCTTGATCGAGGTGAGGGGAGACGCGCCGGTGCCGCCCTCGAAGCCGGCGATGGTGACGTGGTCGGCGCGCGCCTTGGCAACGCCGGCGGCGACCGTGCCGACGCCGATTTCGGAGACGAGTTTGACGGAGACCTGGCCCTCGGGATTGACGTTCTTGAGGTCGTAGATCAGCTGCGCCAGATCCTCGATAGAATAGATGTCGTGGTGCGGCGGCGGCGAGATCAGTCCGACCCCGGGCGTCGAATGCCTGACACGCGCGATGGTGGCGTCGACCTTGTGACCGGGCAACTGGCCGCCTTCGCCTGGTTTGGCGCCCTGCGCCATCTTGATCTGCATCATGTCGGCGTTGACGAGATATTCCGTCGTGACGCCGAACCGGCCGGAGGCGACCTGCTTGATCGCCGAGCGCATCGAATCCCCGTTCGGCATCGGCTTGAAGCGATCGCTCTCCTCGCCGCCTTCGCCGGTGTTGGACTTGCCCCCGATCCGGTTCATGGCGATCGCCAGCGTGGTGTGCGCCTCGCGCGAGATCGAGCCAAAGCTCATCGCGCCCGTGGCGAAGCGCTTGACGATGTCCTTGGCCGGCTCGACCTGGTCGAGCGGAACCGGCTTGCGCTTTTCGTCCTCCGCGGTCTTGATCCTGAACAGGCCGCGCAGCGTCAGCAGCCGCTCGGACTGTTCGTTGAGGATCTTGGCGAACGCCCGGTAGCGCTCCAGCGAGTTGCCGCGCACGGCATGCTGCAGCGCGGAGACGGAGTCGGCGGTCCAGGCGTGGTCCTCGCCGCGGGTGCGGTAGGCATATTCGCCGCCGACATGGAGCGCGGTCTTGTATTCAAGTGCGTCGCCGAACGCATCGGCGTGGCGGCGCGTGGTTTCCTCGGCGATTTCGGCCAGCCCAACGCCCTCGATGCGGGTGTGGGTGCCGACGAAATACTTGGCGACGAAATCCGCCTTCAGCCCGACGGCGTCGAAGATCTGCGCGCCGCAATAGGACTGATAGGTCGAGATGCCCATCTTCGACATCACCTTGAGCAGACCCTTGCCGATGGACTTGATGTAGCGCTTGACGATCTCATAGTCGTCGAGCGCCGCCGGCAGACTGTTCTTCATCGAGATGATGGTCTCGAAGGCGAGATAGGGGTTGATCGCCTCGGCACCATAGCCGGCGAGGCAGGCAAAATGATGCACCTCGCGCGGTTCGCCGGATTCGACCACGAGGCCGACCGACGTGCGCAGGCCGGTGCGGATCAGATGATGATGCACGGCGGCACAGGCCAGCAGGGAGGGGATCGGAATCCGGTCGGAGCCCGCGGCGCGGTCGCTCAGGATGACGATGTTGATGCCCTCGCGAACCGCGGCTTCGGCGCGCGCGCAGAGTTCGTCCAGCACCTGCTCGAGGCCCGCCGAGCCAAAGCCGGCGTGGAAGGTGGTGTCCAGCGTGCGCGACTTGAAATGGCTCTCGGCGACCTCGGAGATCGAGCGGATCTTCTCCAGATCCGCATCGGTCAGGATCGGCTGGCGCACCTCGAGCCGCTTGGTGCCGGCCAGGCCCTGCAGGTCGAACAGGTTCGGCCGCGGCCCGATGATCGAGACCAGGCTCATCACCAGTTCTTCGCGGATCGGATCGATCGGCGGGTTGGTGACCTGCGCGAAGTTCTGCTTGAAATAGGTGAACAGCTGCTTCGGCTTGTCCGACAGCGCCGAGATCGGCGTGTCGTTGCCCATCGAGCCGTTGGCTTCCTCGCCGGTCGAGGCCATCGGCGCCATCAGGATTGTGATGTCTTCCTGCGAATAGCCGAACGCCTGCTGGCGATCGAGCAGCGGCAGGTTGGAGCGCAGGCCCTTGGTCGGAGCGTCAGGCAGTTCCTCCAGCACGATCTGGGTGCGGTCGAGCCAGGCACGATAGGGATGGCTCTTCGCCAGTTGCGCCTTGATCTCGTCGTCGGGAATGAGGCGGCCCTGTTCGAGGTCGACCAGCAGCATCTTGCCGGGCTGCAGCCGCCATTTGGTGATGATGCTCTCTTCCGGAATCTTCAGCACGCCCATCTCGGACGCCATGATGATGCGGTCGTCCGAAGTGACGAGATAGCGCGCCGGGCGCAGGCCGTTGCGGTCGAGCGTGGCGCCGATCTGGCGGCCGTCGGTGAAAGCGATCGCGGCGGGGCCGTCCCACGGCTCCATGATGGCGGCGTGATACTCGTAGAACGCGCGGCGCTCTTCATCCATCAGGGGATTGCCGGCCCAGGCTTCCGGAATCATCATCATCACGGCGTGCGGCAGCGAGTAGCCGCCTTGCACCAGGAATTCGAGGCCGTTGTCGAAGCAGGCGGTGTCGCTCTGTCCTTCGTAGGAGATCGGCCACAGCCGGCTGATGTCCTTGCCGTACAGTTCCGAATGCACCGAGGCCTGCCGCGCCGCCATCCAGTTGACGTTGCCGCGCAGCGTGTTGATTTCGCCGTTATGGGCGATCATCCGGTACGGATGCGCCAGCGACCAGGCCGGGAAGGTGTTGGTGGAGAATCGCTGGTGCACCAGCGCCAGCGCGCTGTCGAAATCGGGCTCGGAGAGATCGGGATAGTACTTGCCGAGCTGGTCGGCCAGGAACATGCCCTTGTAGACCACGGTGCGGCACGACAGCGACACCGGGTAATAGCCGGCGAGGCCGCGGTCGCGGCGCTGGTAGATCGCCGGCGAGATCGACTTGCGCAGGATGTAGAGCCGCCGTTCGAAGTCGTCCTCGTTGTTCGCCGCGCCGTTGCGGGCGATGAACACCTGCATGTGCGCGGGCTCGGTCGGCTTGACGGTTTCGCCGAGCGAGGAATTGTCGGAAGGCACCTCGCGCCAGCCCAGCAGCACCAGTCCCTCGTCCCTGATCTGGTCGGCGATGATGCTCTTGATGACTTTGCGCCACGCCGTTTCCTTCGGCATGAACAGCGCGCCGACCGCGTACTCGCCCGGCTTCGGCAGGGTGAAGCCGAGTTCGGCCGCCTTGCGCGCGAAGAATGCGTGCGGAATCTGCACCAGGATGCCGGCGCCGTCGCCGGCGCGCGGATCGGCGCCGACCGCGCCACGGTGTTCGAGGTTGCACAGAATGCTCAGCGCATCGGCGACGATCTGATGCGACTTCTTG
>NZ_JAUYQU010000204.1 GCF_030697065.1 Bradyrhizobium sp. | reverse complement strand
AGGACCGCACGATTTCGCATCCGCTTCAGGCGCCCTGGTCAGGAGCGCCATCCGCGTCCACCGCCTCCCCGTCCCGCACTGGTGACCTTGCGCAATGCCCCTCGGAGTGGGACGGGATGACCAGACATATAGTCCGATTGTGACTTCTGGTAAACAGAATTATTTTCGCACGAGGGGCTTGACACGAATTCCGATAAACCGAACTGATTTGCCCGACAGGCAGTCACACATCGTCACGTTCATTCGATGGACCGGACGCATCGCGGCAGCCGCAACACCCCGTAATTATCCAGAGATACTTTTAACCGTCAAAAGCGGACAACTCCGGCGGACGACAGGACGAAATCGAACATGGCGGTCACTTCCTTTCTACTGGCGATCCTGCTTGGCGGTACCGCTTTCCTGTTCAGGGAAGCCGCTTCGCAGATTTCCGTCGGCACCTCATGGGCCGGCGAGGTCTGCTCGACCGCGCAGACCTTCTGCCACCATCCGGAATACCTCGCCTATGCCGGCTTCGGACTGATGACCGTCGCGATCGGGACCAAGCTGAGCAACCTGTCGCGGTAGGCGGATCTTCGCCTCACGCCTTCTTCAGGAACTCCGTGCGCAGCACCAGGCCCTTGACCTTGTCGGTGCGGCCTTCGATCTCGTCGGCATTGTCGGTGAGGTGAATGCCCCGGATCATGGTGCCGCGCTTCAGCACCGTCGAGGAGCCCTTCAGCTTGAGGTCCTTGATCAGCGTGACGCTGTCGCCCTCGGCGAGCAGCGCGCCGTTGGAATCCCTGACCTTGATGTCCATGTGGTGATGTCCTTTGTGACGGTGAGGTTTACCGCATGGTCGCGAGTTGCACCGCGAGCGCGCACGCCCGGTCGTACTCGTCGAGATTGATCCACTCGTCGATCGTGTGCACCTCATTCTGACCGGCGCCAAAAGTCACGGTGGGAGTACCGTGGCGGACCATCCAGTTCGCATCCAGCCCGCCATTGGCGGCGCGGATGTTCGGTGTCGCGCCGATGCCGGCCACGGCCTCCATCGCGCGCTTCACCACGGGCAGGCTGTCCTTCATGCGGAACGGATAATAGTCGGTCTCGGCCTTGAACTTGACGCGGCCCGACTTGCCATCGCTGTTCTTGACGCGCTTTGCCGCCTTCTCGAACGCCGCCTTGTAGGCCTTGGTGATCTCCTTGAAGAACTTGCT
>NZ_JAUYQU010000138.1 GCF_030697065.1 Bradyrhizobium sp. | reverse complement strand
GCCGCCGTGCCGCTGCATGATCTCCTCGAATTTTTCGAACTGCGGCAGGTCGAGCGGATCGGCATAACAGAAGGTCGTGACCACAAGCGCCACGCCGTGCTCCGCCGCGATGTTGAGCGCCTGACATCTGGTGGCATGGACCAGCTCCCAGAATCCGGGCGCACCGAACTCGAACAGGGTACGCGCGAGGTCAATCGCCGCATGATTGTCGAACAGCCGCCCCGGTACCAGTTGCAGCAGCGCTTTGGCGACGGTCAGTTTGCCGGCGGCGGGCGCGCCGTGGAGGAACAGCAGTTTCATGGGGCAATGGATATCGCGAATGGCGGGAGAGGGCGAGTAACGTTGGTTAGGAGACCGGCAACGGCGCTCCCCGGATGCTGCGCAGCGCGCCGCACATGCGGCGTGGTGCGCTGCTGATCCGGGGTCCATCGAGTGGTCTCCATGGGTGCCGGCTCTGCGTCGCACCGCCGAAGAGGCGCAGCGCCGCGTCCGGGACACGAGCGCGAACTTCTCCCCGCGCGAACATTTTCGCTTCGCTCTGCAGCACCGGCGCCACCGCATCGACCAGCCGCGCCGCGGCGGCGTCGACCGAAAGACCTGAGGTATCGACCACCGCGGACGCCCGCGCATAGAGCGGCTCGCGGCTCAGCAAGATCGTGCGCAATTCCGCCATCGCGGAGCGATCGTCGGCCATCGGGCGCAAATCGCCCTGGCCGCGCACCCGCGCCATGTGTTCTTCCGGCCGGGCCTTCAGCCAGATGGTGTAGAACGATTGCAGGATCAGGTCGAAGGTCAAGGGCTCGGAGACGATGCCGCCGCCGGTCGCCAGCACCATCAGCTCTTTCCGCGCCAGCAATTGCCCGAGGGCTGCCTGCTCCATGCGGCGAAAACCTTCCTGGCCGTAGAGAGCGATGATCTCGGCGACCGACAATCCGTTCTGCCGTTCGATCTCCTTGTTGAGTTCGACGAAGCTCCAGCCGATCTTCTTCGCCAGCATCTTGCCGAGGGTGGATTTGCCGGCGCCGCGCAAGCCGATCAGGGCAATGCCCGAAAACGACATCCGATGCGCCGATGCGCCGTGGCCCTGGCCGGACAGCGCCTCCCTGGCCTGCGCGATCTGGCCCGGGCTCGCCTTGCGCAGGAGGTCCCGGATCACGGGCCATTCGGGTGCCGGCTCGGTCGCGGGAATGAGGTCTTCGAGATGCGCGCCCATCGCATGCGACACCCGGCGCAGCAGCACGATCGAGACATTGCCCTTGCCGCTTTCGAGCTGGGCGATATAGCGTTCGGAAATGCCGGAGACTTTTGCGAGCACCTTGCGCGACATGCCGCGCAGAGCGCGCATGGTGCGGACGCGCTGGCCGAGCTGCTCGAGGAAGCCGGTTTCGGGATCGAGATTTTCGGTCATATCCCTTGTCGTATGTTTCGGCAGGCGGGCGGTCGCTTCGGAAACATAATGCCGACGAGGATTGACAGCAAGCGCATGTAGTGCATTTCTATGAATTATAATTCTTAATTCCAGGGAGGCACGTCGTGACACGCTTTTGCTTGGGGAGCGCGGCATGAGCGGCAGTTCCTACAACGCAGTGACCTGGCTGCTCGACCGCAACATCGACGAAGGCCGCGGGACCAAACTCGCCTTCACCGACACTGTCTCCGAATTGACCTACCGCGACCTGCAGCAGCAGAGTTGCCGCGTCGCCAATCTGCTGCGCCGGCTCGGCGTCCGCCGCGAGGAACGCGTGGCGATGATCATGCTCGACACCGTGGATTTTCCGGCGGTGTTTTTGGGCGCGATCCGCGCCGGCGTCGTGCCGGTGCCGCTCAACACGCTTTTAACCTCCGATCAATATGCCTATGTGCTGGCGGATTGCCGCGCCCGGGTGCTGTTCATCTCCGAGGCGCTGTTGCCAGTCGTGAAGGACATGGTCGGGCGGATGCCGGATCTCGAACATGTCGTGGTTTCGGGCCAGCACGCGCACGGCCACAAGAAACTGTCCGATGAACTCGCCGGCGAAAGCGGTTCATTCGCGACCGCAGCCACCCATTCCGACGAGCCGGCGTTCTGGCTGTATTCGTCGGGTTCGACCGGCATGCCCAAGGGCGTGCGTCATCTGCATTCCAATCTGGCGGCGACCGCGGAGACCTACGCCCGGCAGGTGCTCGGCATCCGCGAGGACGATGTGTGCCTGTCGGCGGCAAAGCTGTTCTTCGCCTATGGCCTCGGCAATGCCTTGACCTTTCCGATGTCGGTCGGCGCCACCACCGTGCTCAATTCCGAGCGGCCGACGCCGTCCCTGATGTTCGCGCTGATGAACCAATACAACCCCTCGATCTTTTTCGGCGTACCGACGCTGTTTTCGGCGATGCTGAATGACGAGGCGCTGAAGACGGCAGGCGGCGGCTCCCGCCTGCGGATCTGCACTTCGGCGGGCGAGGCGCTGCCGGAATCGGTCGGCAATGCCTGGAAGTCGCGCTTTGACGTCGATATTCTCGACGGCGTCGGTTCGACCGAATTGCTGCATATTTTCCTGTCGAATGCGCCTGGCGACATCAAATACGGCACGGCAGGCCGTCCGGTGCCGGGCTATCGCGTGCGGCTGGTGAATGACGCCGGCGACGACGTGCCCGATGGCGAAGTCGGCGAGTTGCTGGTCGATGCGCCCTCAGCCGGCGAGGGCTACTGGAACCAGCGCAGCAAGACCCGCCAGACCTTTGCCGGCCACTGGACCCGCACCGGCGACAAATACATTCGCGACGCCGACGGCCGCTACACTTTCTGCGGCCGCAGCGACGACATGTTCAAGGTGTCCGGCATCTGGGTGTCGCCGTTCGAGGTCGAGAGCGCGCTGATCACCCATCCCGCGGTGCTGGAAGCCGCCGTGGTGCCGGAAGCCGATCCGGAGGGTCTCCTGAAACCGAAGGCATTCGTGGTGCTGCGCGCCGGCGCCGGCACCGATGGCCTGCATGAGGCGCTGAAGGAGCACGTCAAGCAGAAGATCGGCCCGTGGAAATATCCGCGCTGGATCGATGTGGTGGATTCGTTGCCGAAAACTGCGACCGGTAAGATACAAAGGTTCAAGTTGCGGGAAGGTGACAAATAGTCCCCCGTCATTCCAGGGCGCTCGCAGCGCGAACCGCAGATGCTGAATTGCGCATCGGGGAATCCAGAGCGGCTGACATATAATCTCGGGATTCCGGATCAGTTTGCTATCGCAAACTGTCCGGAATGACGAGCGAGGAAACACCATGATCAATCTTTCCCCCTCCGGCTTCCTCAAGATCGGCGCGACCGATCTCGAATACCGCATGATCGGGCCCGCGCCGGACCAGGCGCCGACAATCGTCATGCTGCATGAAGGGCTCGGCTGTGTCGGGCTGTGGGGCGAATTTCCGGACAGGCTGCAGGCCGCCACCTCGGCCGGCGTGTTCGTCTACTCGCGTGCCGGCTATGGCGCCTCGACGCCATCGGCGCTGCCGCGCCCGCTCGATTACATGCATGTCGAGGCGTGCGAGGTGCTGCCCGGGTTGCTCGACGCCATCGGCTTTCGCAGGGGGATTCTCGTCGGCCACTCCGATGGCGCGTCGATCGCGGCGATTTATGCCGGTTCACATCAGGACCATCGCGTGCAGGGCGTCGCGATGATCGCGCCGCATTTCATCGTCGAAGATGTTTCAGTAAGCTCGATCGCCGAAATCAAGCGCGCCTACGAGACCGGTGGGCTCAAGGCGAAACTCTCGCGCTGGCACAAGGACGTCGACAACGCCTTCTACGGGTGGAACGACGCCTGGCTCGACCAGAAATTTCGTTCCTGGGATATTTCGGAGTATCTCGCCTATATACGCGTGCCGGTTGCGATCCTGCAGGGTGCCGACGATCAGTATGGGACAATCCGGCAGATCGAGATTGCGCAGGAAGAGTGCTATTGTCCGGTCGATGTGACGGATATTCCGGGGGCTGGACATTCGCCGCATCGCGAGGCGCCGGAGAAGACGCTGGACACGCTCTCGGATTTTGCAAGACGCCTTTTATATTCGCATGAAGGCTCGCAGGGGCGGGCCGCTTAAAAACATTGGTCAGGCGATGCCGCGATGAGCATCCCATCTTCATCAGGCGCCAGCCTGCCGCTGCCGCGTTGGGCCTATGTGCCCGGCGCGACCGCGGATGCCGACGCCGACTACGACACGCTGGCGCAGGTCATGGCGCTGGTGCCCTCCCGCTTCCGCGACTTCGTCCCGGCACGCCACCCGGCGCTGCGCTACGGGTTGGCGCTCAACGACCACGGCTTTTTCTGGGAGTCGCAGCAGGTTCTGGAAGCGGTATGGGCCGCGGCGCCGCAAGGCGGCCGCGAGCGGGTGCTGCTGCGCGCCTGCACCCAGATCGCCGGGGCCAATCTGAAACTGAGGATGCTGAAGCCGCACGCCGCGGGCCGGTTGCTCGGCGAAGCGCTCGGCGAACTCAGGAACCTCAGCCAGCGCAAGGCGGTGGCCGGTGGCGACGGCTTTGCAGATGGCTTCCCGACGGCTGCGCTGGCGGCGCTGCTGCAGGCAAAACTGGCGTTGCCGCAACTCTCCAAGGCCGATTGGGTGAAGATCGGCGCGGTTTCGCGCACATGAAACAAAATGCAGCTTTCTGCGTTTTAGGGTAGACCGCTTCAAAAACATGCATTATTGTTCATGTTGAGTAGCGAACCAAATCCCAAGAAACCAATCCAGGGGTGGCCCCATGGCTGGCGAAAAGCCTGGCGAAGATCGTGTCCTCGCAGGCGGTGCGAAGTACATCGATTTCCAGACCGACCCGTCGCGCTACCGGCACTGGAAGCTGGATGTCGAAGGCGATGTCGCGACCCTGACCATGGACGTCGATGAGAACGGCGGCCTGTTCGAAGGCTACCAGCTAAAACTGAATTCCTACGATCTCGGCGTCGATATCGAACTCGCCGACGCGGTGCAGCGGCTGCGCTTCGAGCATCCCGGCGTCAAGGTCGTGCTGCTGCGCTCGGCCAAGAACCGGGTGTTCTGCGCCGGCGCCAATATCCGCATGCTGGCCGGCGCCACCCACGCCCACAAGGTCAATTTCTGCAAATTCACCAACGAGACCCGCAACGGCCTGGAGGATTCCTCCGAGAATTCCGGCCAGCGTTTCGTCACCGTCATCAACGGCACCGCGGCCGGCGGCGGCTATGAACTGGCGCTGGCCACCGATCACATCATCCTCGCCGACGACGGCGCGGCGGCGGTGGCGCTGCCGGAAGTGCCGCTGCTGGCGGTGCTGCCCGGCACCGGCGGGCTGACGCGCGTCGTCGACAAGCGCAAGGTGCGCCGCGACCACGCCGATTATTTCTGCACCATCGAGGAGGGCATCAAGGGCAAGCGCGCGGTGCAGTGGCGGCTGGTCGACGAGATCGTGCCGAACAGCAAGCTCGACGCCAGGGTGGCGGAGCGCGCGAAGGAATTCGCCGCGGCGTCCAGACGCAACGGCAACGGCAAGGCCATCGCGCTGGAGCCGCTGTCGCGCAGCTTCGACGACGACGGCATCCGCTATGGTTTCGTCAGCGTCGATATCGACCGCGCACAGCGCATCGCCACCATCTCGATCCAGGCGCCGGAGACCGCGCCACCCGCCGATATCGACGGCATGATCGGGCAGGGCGCCGCGTTCTGGCCGCTGCAGGTGGCGCGCGAGCTCGACGATGCGATCCTGCATCTGCGGATCAACGAACTCGAGACCGCGATGCTGGTGTTCAAGTCGCATGGCGACCGCGCCCATGTGCTGGCCTGCGACGCCTTCCTGGAAGCCAACAAGGCGCACTGGCTGATCAACGAGATCAGGCAATACTGGAAACGGGTGCTGAAGCGCATCGACGTTACCTCGCGCACGCTGGTGACGCTGGTCGAGCCCGGCTCCTGCTTCGTCGGCACGCTGGCCGAACTGGTGTTCGCGGCCGATCGGTCCTACATGCTGATCGGCTCGCGGCAGGGCGATAACCGCAGCCCCCCGACCATCGAGCTTTCGGCGATGAATTTCGGGCCCTATCCGATGAGCCACGGCCTGACGCGGCTGCAGTCGCGCTTCCAGGCCGACCCCGAAGACGTTGCCCGCGCGCAGGCCACCATCGGCGAGGGGCTCGATGCCGAGCAGGCCGAGGCGCTCGGCCTCGTCACCTTCGCGCTCGACGATATCGACTGGGACGACGAGGTCAGGGTGTTCTTCGAGGAACGCACCTCGTTCTCGCCGGACAGCCTGACCGGCATGGAAGCCAATTTGCGCTTCGTCGGTCCGGAGACCATGGAGTCGAAGATCTTCTCGCGCCTGACCGCGTGGCAGAACTGGATCTTCCAGCGCCCCAATGCGGTCGGCGAGGACGGCGCGCTGCGCCGTTACGGCACCGGCCAGAAGGCGCATTTCGACATGACGCGGGTGTAGGAGAACAATTACCGCCGTCATCCTGAGGTGCGAGCGCAAGCGAGCCTCGAAGGGCGCTCGCACCTCAGGATGACGGTGGAACGAGTTGCGTTACAGAACCCGGCCCCAAGGAGCACGCCATGAACGTCAACATCATGAACGTCGACTACTCCACCAAGATTCCCAACAACGTGAATCTGAGCGAGGATCGGCAGGTGCTGAAGGCGCTGGAAGGCTGGCATCCCGGCTACATGAACTGGTGGGGCGACATGGGCCCCGAGGGCTTTCAGCAGTCGCTGGTCTATCTGCGCACCGCCTATTCGGTCGATCCGCGCGGCTGGGCCAAGTTCGACTACGTCAAGATGCCGGACTATCGCTGGGGCATCCTGCTGGCGCCGCAGGAAGAGAACCGCGTCATCCCGTTCGGCGAGAATTACGGCAAGCCGGCGTGGCAGGAAGTGCCGGGCGAACATCGCGCCATGCTGCGCCGCCTGATCGTGATCCAGGGCGACACCGAGCCGGCCTCGGTCGAGCAGCAGCGCCATCTCGGCAAGACCGCGCCCTCGCTCTACGACCTGCGCAACCTGTTCCAGGTCAATGTCGAGGAAGGCCGCCATCTCTGGGCGATGGTCTATCTGCTGCAGAAATATTTCGGCCGCGACGGCCGCGAGGAGGCCGACGATCTGTTGCGCCGCCGTTCCGGCGATGCCGATTCGCCGCGCATGCTGGGCGCCTTCAACGAGGCGACGCCGGACTGGCTGTCGTTCTTCATGTTCACCTATTTCACCGACCGCGACGGCAAGATGCAGCTGCACTCGCTCGCGCAGTCCGGCTTCGATCCGCTGTCGCGCACCTGCCGCTTCATGCTGACCGAAGAGGCGCATCACATGTTCGTCGGCGAGACCGGCATCAGCCGTATCCTGCAGCGCACCTGCGAAGCCATGAAGGCGGCCGGCATCAGCGATCCCACCGACGTCGCCAAAGTCCGCGCGCTCGGCG
Source organism: Bradyrhizobium sp. (assembly GCF_030697065.1). Classification (GTDB taxonomy): domain Bacteria; phylum Pseudomonadota; class Alphaproteobacteria; order Rhizobiales; family Xanthobacteraceae; genus Bradyrhizobium. Next base: position 8,193 of record NZ_JAUYQU010000138.1, on the reverse strand, counting down.
TGATCGATCTGCCGACCATGCAGAAGAAGCTCAATCTGCATTACACGCTTTCGCTCGACCTGTTCGGCTCGGAGGTCTCCACCAACGCGGCCAACGCCTTCAATGCCGGGATCAAGGGCCGCTACCGCGAGACCCAGATCGACGACGACCACCAGCTCAAGAACGACACCTATCCGGTGCTCAAGCTGGTCGACGGCGTGATCAAGCGTGTCGACGAGCCGGCGCTCACCGCGCTCAACATGCGGCTGCGCGACGACTACACCCAGGACTGCGCCAAGGGCATGCTGCGCTGGAACAAGGTGATCTCCACGGCCGGCTATGACTTCAAGCTGACGCTGCCGAACGTCGCGTTCCACCGCCAGATCGGCGAGTTCAGGGACATCAACGCCACGCCCGACGGGCTGCTGATCGACGACGCCACCTGGAACAAACGCAGGAACGACTGGCTGCCGTCAGTGGACGACGGCGATTTCATCGCCTCGCTGATGGTGCCGGTCACCGACATCGGCAGCTACGCCCCCTGGATCTCGCCGCCCAAGGTCGGCATCGACAACAAGCCCGGCGATTTCGAGTACGTGAAGATCGAGACGTGAGGGAGCGACAAAACCGGTCGTCATTCCGGGGCGCGCGAAGCGCGAGCCCGGAATCCATAACCACGACCGGGAGTATGGATTCCGGGCCTGCGCCAGGAGGCGCATCCCGGAATGACGGCGTTGGATTTGTACGGGTCAATCCCACCCGTCGCCCTTGATGCCTGGATTGGCGTAGACAATGCCGCCGTCGACCGCGATGGTCGCACCCACCACATAATCTCCGGCACGCGAGGCGAGAAAGATCGCGGTGCCCGCCATGTCCTCGTCGGTGCCGATCCGGCCCGACGGCACCCTTGTCGCCACCTCGTCGGCGTTGTCGCGCGCGGCCTTGTTCATGTCGGACCTGAACGGTCCCGGCGCGATCGCCGTCACCACGATGTGGTCGCCGATCAGTTTCGCGGCCATCCGGCGGGTCAGGTGAATCAGTCCCGATTTGCTGGCGGCATAGGAATAGGTCTCCATCGGGTTGACGAAGATGCCGTCGATCGAGGCGATGTTGATGACCTTGCCGGGCCGCTCGGCGGTGGCGGCGGCGCGCAGCGGCGCGGCCAGGGCCTTGGTCAGGAAAAACGGCGTCTTGAGGTTGAGGTTCATCACCTTGTCCCAGCCGCTCTCCGGAAATTCGTCGAACTCCGCGCCCCATGCAGCGCCCGCATTGTTGACGAGGATGTCGAGCTTCGGCTCGCGCTTCCTGATCTCGGCCGCCAGCATTTCGATGCCGGCCATGGTGGAAATGTCGATCGGCAGCGCGATGCATTCGCCGTCATAAGCGGCCGAAAGCTCCTTCGCGGTCGCCTCGCAGGGCCCGGCCTTGCGCGCGGTGATGTAGACCTTCGCGGCGCCTTGCGCGAGAAATCCGGCCGCGATCATCCGGCCGATGCCGCGCGATCCCCCGGTCACCAGCGCGACGCGCCCCTGCAGCGAAAACAGATCCTTGAACATGCGTTTCTCCCCTCGGATTTGCCGAGGGTTTTGGGCGCGAGCGGAGGATGAGTCAAGAAACCGGTATCTGATCGCCCCATCCTGTGATGACAAGGTCTGAACAGGCTCGGCGACTGCGACTACTCAGGCTTACGCCGCGTCGATCCGGCGAAACCCGTTGCCAAAGGCGGTCGCGGCGCCCGAGGTCAGCACGGGTAGGAACCGCGCGTCCTGGAAGTTGCCGTTGAGCGAGACCCGCTGCAGCGCGGTCAAATGATCGGCGCTCTCGGGAAAGATCATGCCCGGCCGCGTCGTCACCGCGGTCTTGAAGCCGCTCGCGCGCGCCAGCGCGAATTCGCGGGGGCCGGCGGCGATCCTGTCGCCATAGGGATAGGCGAAGTGGAGGACGGGACGCTGCAGGGCGCTTTCGATCCGGGCGCGGCTGGCGGCGATCTCGTGGGCTGCCGTTTCCTCGGTCTGCCTGGCGAGATTGCAATGCGTGATGGTATGCGCGCCGATCGTGACCAGGGGATCGGCGGCGAATGCTCTCAGTTCGTCCCAGGACATGCAGAGCTCGCGGCAAATGGCGGCCTCGTCGACGCCATGGCGCAGGCACAACGCGCTGATTTCGCGCGCAACGTCGGGCTCGCCCGGTAACGAGCGCAGCCAGTCATGCATCCGTTCGAACGCCTCCTGCTTGGCGGCTATCGTAGAGGTATCGATACGGGTCGCAACGTCGCCGATCGCGGCCTCGATCGAGGACGCCCCGGCGATCACCCGCTCCAGCGCCGCCCACCACAGCCGCCCGGTGCCCTCGGCAAAATCGCTGGCGACGTAGACGTTCAGGGGTGCGTCAAACTCCCGCATCACGGGCAGCGCGAAATCCCGGTTGTCGCGATAGCCGTCGTCGAGCGTGAAGCAGGCGAAGCGCCGCGAAAAGTTGCGATCGGTCAGCCGCTGATGCACCTCGTCCATGGTCACGATGTCGATGCCGTGCGACCGGAGATGCCACAGCATCCTGCGCAGGAACTCAGGCGTGACCTCGAGGTGGTAGTTGGGCTGGAAATCGGCGTCGCCACGCGGCCGGACATGGTGCAGCATGAAAATCGCGCCGACGCCCGCGAACAGCGGCCGCATCAGGTGATGTGCACCGGTAAAATACAGCGCTTCGAGACCGGCGCGGATGACGTTGTTGCGGAATTGCTTCATTCTGGAGCTGGCTGGTTGCGACCTGATTCCGACCCTATCCGGTGAGCGCTGAAGAAACAGTTAGAAACAGTTGGTCGGAATGGCGTCGCGTTAGCGGACAATTTTCGTGTTATTTCCAGTTTGACAGTCCCGCAAGGGTTTGTTTTCTCTCTGTTCTCCAGTGCTGGCGTCCCCTTGTTGCCGAAGTTCGTGTCAGGGGTGCTGCGATAGCTCACGAACTTCGGAAACGGGGCGCCAGGCCCCGCAGGATGCCAATGCGCGGATTTTTCAGGTGGAGCAGCAAGTGGTGGCCGGGCACAATTCCACTGGCCGTCTTTTGGGCAATAGCGGCCTGGACCAGCACGGCACCCCTGGAAGCCGATCTGGCCGCGCGCGCCAATGCCGCACTCCGGGATACCGTGCTCGACAAGGTGCGGATGGCGGTCGCCGGCCGCGACGTCACCTTCGCGGCGGACGCCTTCTCGGAAGAAGGGCGTCGCAGCGCGGTGGCGTCGGTCGAGGCCGTCCCGGGCGTGCGGCGGGTCGACGATCAGACCCGGCTGGTTCCCGAAGCCAGGCCGTTCGTCTGGTCGGCCGAGCGGGATGTCGCTCGGGTCACCCTGGGCGGCAGTTCGCCGCTGCCGGCCATCAAGAACCGGTTGCTGGAGGCGGCCCGCGCCGGTCTCGGCGGCGTCGAGGTGGTGGACCGGATGAATTTGTCGCGCGGCGCGCCGCCGCGTTTCGACAATGCCGCGCTGCTGCTGCTCGATCAGATCGGGAAATTGAAGGACGGCAAGGTCACGATCTCCGATACCAGGGTCGGTCTTTCCGGCATGGCGCGGGATCTCGGCGGCCGGGAAGCGATCGCGGCTGCGCTCCGAAATCTTCCCGAGGGTTTTTCGGTCGCCGCCAACGAGGTCAAGGCGCCGCCCTATGTGTTCCAGGCCTACAAGGATCCGGTCGCGGTGACGCTGACGCTGACCGGCTATGTGCCCGACAATAACGTCCATGCGGCGGTCGCGGCCGCGGCCGGCCGCAAATTCCTGCGAGAAAAGGTGGTCGACAACCTGAAGGCCAGCGTCGGCGCGCCCACGGGCTTCGCCAATGCGGTGGTGCCGGCGCTGGGCGCGCTGGCGCGGCTGTCGACCGGCACGCTGGTGGTGTCCGACCGGGAGGTCAAGCTGTCTGGCGACGCGCTCTATGAAGCGGCTGCGGTTCAGATCCGCGCCGGCCTCGGCAAGGATTTTCCGCAGGGCTGGCAGTTCAAGCCGGAAATTTCGGTCAGGCCCGCGGCGGCGCCGGTCGATGCCAGCGTCTGCCAGCAGCTGTTCGCGGATTTGCTGGCGAAGGCGAAAATCAGTTTCGAATCCGGCCGCGCCGACATCGATCCGGATTCGGTGGCGCTGCTCGACCGCCTGGTCGAAACCGCGATGCGCTGTCCGGCCGTCAACATCGAGATCGCAGGGCATACCGACGCCGACGGCGAGGTTGCCTTCAACCAGGGTCTGTCGGAAAGGCGTGCGCAGGCCGTCGTCGATTACCTGGTCAAGGCCGGCCTGCAAGCCGGCAGGTTTACGCCTGTCGGCTATGGCAGCACCCAGCCGCTGGCCGGCAATGATACCGACGAAGGCAAGGCGCAGAACCGCCGCATCGATTTCGTGGTGAGGAAAGGCGAATGACCTATCTGGCGACGTTCCACTGGGGCTGGCTGCTGGCGTCGCTGTTGCTCGGTCTCGCCATGGGCTGGATCGCGGTGGTCCAGCACGGCCAGGGCGTTTCGAAGACCACCGTCCGCTGGCTGGCGGGGCTGGCTGCGGCGCTGGTCGCGGCGGCGCTCACCCATGTGATTCCCGGCCGCTTCGGCTATTGGCTCGACCTCGGCCTGATCATGTTCGCCATGTATCTGGCCGGCTGCGCGGGCGGATCCTGGCTGCGCGACCGGGTGGTTTCGCGGCATCGGGCATGATGCGGACCGGAAGGCCGCTTGCGCGCCACTGGAACCGGCCTTGCAGCGGCGTCTGCGCGGCGCTTGCCCGGAGATCACGAAACCTTCACAGCTGCCTGCGCAGGCTTGCGGGCACCGGGCCTTTCAGCCGCGGCGAATGCAGCAAATCTGTGCATCGGGTGTCACGAATGCTTCTTAATATGTTGAAGGCGCGCGTTTTATTCGGTCCGGGCGAATTCCACTCCGGCTCAAAACGCGCTACCAGTTCGGGTCGAGGAACCAGCGTGGCGCCGGGGCGGCAAAGATCGCCGGGCAGCCGCTTGTATGGGATCGCACTTAGAGGTGGAGATGCTTGAAACAATACGCAGGGCGATTTCGTTTCTGCGCCAGAAGCAAATCCTGCACAAGCTGGGTGTTGTGGTCAGCATCACGATCATCGCGATCGCGTGCTACGTGCTCTACCATATGCTGCGCACCATCGATGCCGGCGAGGTGGTCGAGGCCATTCGGCGGATCGAGCCGCGGCAGGTGGCGCTGGCGGCGCTGTTCGTGGCGGCGGGCTATTTCACCCTGACATTCTACGATCTGTTCGCGGTTCGCACCATCGGACGAACTGACGTCCCTTACCGAATCACCGCGCTCGCGGCGTTCACCTCCTATTCGATCGGGCACAATGTCGGCGCCAGCGTCTTTACCGGCGGCGCCGTGCGCTACCGGATCTATTCGGCGTGGGGATTGAATGCGATCGACGTCGCCAAGGTCTGTTTCCTGGCCGGCCTGACATTCTGGCTCGGCAATGCCGCGGTGCTGGGGCTCGGCATCGCCTATCATCCGGAAGCGGCAGCCGCGATCGATCAGCTGCCGGTGTGGCTGAACCGGCTGGCCGCGTTCGCCATTCTCATCGGGCTGGCGGTCTATGTGGCCTGGGTCTGGATCCAGCCGCGAGGGGTCGGACGCGGGCCCTGGACCGTGACGCTGCCGGGCGGTCCGCTGACGCTGCTGCAGATCGGCATCGGCATCGTCGATCTCACCTTTTGCGCGCTGGCGATGTACGTGCTGGCGCCGGACCAGCCCGATGTCGGCTTCATCGTGGTTGCGGTGGTCTTCGTCTCCGCGACGCTGCTGGGCTTCGCCAGCCACTCGCCCGGCGGGCTCGGGGTGTTCGATGCCGCCATGCTGGTCGGGCTGTGGCAGATGGACCGCGAGGAACTGCTCGCCGGCATGCTGCTGTTTCGGCTGCTCTATTACATTACGCCGTTCGTCCTGTCCGTAATCCTGCTGACGCTCCGGGAAGTTATCCTGGGCACCCGGCTGAAGCGGCTGAACCTGAAGACGGGTTCCGACCCGGTGCCGAAACACGAAGCCGTATATGTGCGCGAGCGTGGAGACACCGGCGCCTGACGATACGGACCCGAACCGGAAGGAAGTCGGCCCGATGGCGATAGAGCAATCCTCTCCTTCCTTCTACGCGCCGTGGCCGGACCGGCTGCGGCATTCGGCCATCATCCTGCTGGCCGCGGCGCTCGCTTTGGCGGTGCTCGTGGTGTTCGGCGATCTTGCGATGGTCCGCGCCGCCGCGGCCTTCATCTGCATCGGCGCGGCCGCGCTGGTGCCGTGGCGACTGCACGATGTCTCGGCGTCGCGCGAAGACGTCCGCGCGGTCAATCCGGTAGAGGCCGCGGCGGTCGCCGCCGTGGTCGCCGGCATGCCGGATCCCGCCGTGCTGCTCGACCGCGCCGGCCGCGTCCTCCACCTCAACGCGGCGGCGGCGCAGCTCGCGCCGGCCCTGCGCAGGAACGAACTGGCGCAATTCGCGCTGCGCTCGCCCGAGATCATCACCGCACTGCGCGAAGCCATCGCGACCTCGGAGACCAGGCGCGCCACCTATCTGGATCATGTGCCGGTCGACCGCTGGATGGAACTGATCATCACGCCGGTGCCGGTGCCGACCCTGTTCGGCGGCGCCGACAAATGCATGCTGATGACGTTCCACGATCAGACGCCGCTGCGCCGGGTCGAGGAAATGCGCGCCGACTTCGTCGCCAATGCCAGCCATGAGCTGCGTACCCCGCTGGCCGCGCTGTCGGGCTTCATCGATACGCTGCAGGGGCCGGCCAGGGACGACGCCAAAGCGCGCGAGCGCTTTCTCGGCATCATGCACAACCAGGCGAAGCGGATGGCGCGGCTGATCGACGATCTGTTGTCGCTGTCGCGGGTCGAGCTTTCCGCCCATGTCCGCCCCGATGCGCTGGTGGACCTGGTCCCCATCATCCGCCAGGTGGCGGACGGGCTGGAGCCGCTGGCGAGCGAACGCCAGGTCGTGATCGAGATCGAACTGCCGGAGACGCCGGTTTCGATCGCGGGCGATCGCGAGGAACTGCTGCGGCTGTTCGAGAACCTGATCGAGAACGCCCTGAAATACGGCGCGTCGGGCGGCAGGGTTGTGGTTTCGCTCAGCCAGTCGCTGCCAGGTGAGGTCGCCCCGGAAGTGCGGGTCATGGTACGCGATTTCGGTCCCGGCATCGCGCCCGAGCATCTGCCGCGGCTGACCGAGCGGTTCTACCGGGTCGATGTCGGCGACAGCCGCGCCCAGGGCGGCACCGGCCTCGGCCTGTCGCTGGTGAAACATATTCTGAACCGCCATCGCGGCCGGCTTCTGATTGAAAGCGTGCCGAAGCAGGGCGCCACTTTCACCGCCGCATTTCCCCAGGCGAAGACGCCGGAAGCGACCTGAAACGATGCTTCGGGTCAGCGCGATCCCTGCATGATGAGTTTGAAACCGGCGAGGCACAGCTCCGCGCCGCCGAGATTCCCGTCAGTGGGGACGCAGCCCTTCCACGCCTCGCAAGACAGCAGCTTACCCCTTGATTTACCTGTCGTTAACCGCCGTCGCGACCGGTTTTGTGTCCAGGCGAGGTGCCATCTTTGCTGTCATTTTTCCCCAGGCGAAGGTGTTTGAAATAGATATATGTAAGTATTTTCAATAGCTTGATGCTGTCATCCAAGTGTCACGAAACCTTCGTAAAAGCTGCGTGTACCGCCCTTAAACGGGCGGCGTGAGCGCGGTCGGGCGCGTTAGGCGCTTCGCTCACACAATGGAGACAACCATGAATTTCATGAAAGCTATCGTCGCTGCCGGCCTGGTGGCCGCTTCGACGTCGGCATTCGCTGCCGACATCACCGGCGCGGGCGCGACTTTCCCATTCCCGCTCTATTCCAAGTGGGCCGACGCCTACAAGAAGGAGACCGGTGTCGGCCTGAACTATCAGTCGATCGGTTCCGGCGCCGGCATCAAGCAGATCATGGCGAAGACCGTGACCTTCGGCGCCAGCGACATGCCGCTCAAGCCCGAGCAGCTCGAAAAGGAAGGCATGATTCAGTGGCCGCAGGCGATGGGCGCTCTGGTGCCGGTCATGAACCTCGAAGGCATCAAGCCGGGCGAAATGGTGTTCACCGGTGAACTGCTCGGCGACATCTATCTCGGCAAGGTCAAGACCTGGAACGATCCGGCGATTGCCAAGCTCAATCCGAAGCTGAAGCTGCCCA
>NZ_JAUYQU010000122.1 GCF_030697065.1 Bradyrhizobium sp. | reverse complement strand
CTTCTCGATGAAATCCAGCGCACCGTTCTTGATCGCGCTCACCGCCATCGCGATGTCGCCCTGGCCGGAGATCATGAAAATCGGCGCGGGATAGTCCTCGCCGGAAAGTTCCTTCAGGATGTCGAGGCCGGATTTGCCGGGAATATTCACGTCAAGCAGCATACAGGCCGGCGTTCGCGTCCGCGCCACCGCCAGCAACGCGGCACCGTCGGCAAAGCAGATCACCTGATAGCCGCCCGCCGACAACACCATCGACAGGGTGTCGCGGACCGCGGGATCGTCGTCCACGACGAAAATTTCGCCTTTGGAAATAGAGTTCTCATCCATGTGCCAGTTCATCCACTGTGAGGACTCACATTCGCGGAACGATACTAAGCGGCGTACAGATTCGGGCCACCCGTATTTGTACGGGACGCAGCCTTAACCCACAAGTAGTCCCGTGGCCCCCTAATAAGGGGACAGGAGAGCAATCATGCAGATCGCAACAGACGGCGGGGTCCCTTCCGGCGACCGGAATGACGGTCACTATTTGATCGTTTCGGACCTGGTTTCGCTGATCGCGCACGTTCAGGGCCGCATGAAGCTGCTCGAGGCAGCGATTGCCAGGGAGGCGACTCCCGGCAACCCGGACGCTGCCAACAATGTTTTCGTCCTGGATGACGTCACCCCCCGCTACGTGAAGGCGAAGAGCGCGCTCGGTGCCTGCAATACGAGCCTTGGCGTTGCGCTGCGCTATCTGCAGGATACAAGGGCCGATTTCACGGCCATCGATCACCGGACGGGTCGCCTGACCAATCGCGCCTGACGAAATGGGTTCCCGAGGGCGTTCCGGGGCCTTGCTCGGGGCTGCCTGCGATGTCCATCGCCGAAACGGTTTCTGCTGCACCGCGGTGGCGGCGCGGGGACTCCGTCCATGTCGACATGACGGCACCCGCCGCGAGGCCGTCCTCAGGCGCCGATCAGCGCATCCTTTGTCATGGCGTTCGCCCGCTTCTTCTTGTTCTTTCCCTTCAGGAAGGAGACGTCAATCTCGGCGCCGTTGACGCGGACCAGTTCGCAGCGCCGATAGGCGAGTCCGGTCGACGACAACAGCAGGAAGAACTCCTTGAGATTGAGGCCCTGAATCGAGCCTTCCACGGTCAGGATGGCGTCGTTGTCGGAGATGGCGTTGAGCAGACAATCGCGGCGCCAGGTTCCGTCGATGCCCATGATGCAGACGCCATAACCACGGCTGAACGTCACGCGCTCCGGTGCCTTGGCGCCATCGCTCATTGCTCAGCGCCCCGCCATCGCAGCGAGCTGCGGCGCAGCCGCGGCCGGCGGCTTGGCCGGCGTCGCGCGGGCGGCGCTGGGCCGGTAGAGACCGCGCTTGTCCGGGAAGGGCTTGAAGACATCGGTCAGCCCGACCACGGTTTCCGCCGCACCCAGCACCAGAAAGCCGTCAGGCTCGGTGATCCTGGCGAGCCGATTGAAGATGTTCACCTTGGTGTCCTGATCGAAGTAGATCAGAACGTTGCGGCAGAAGATCACGTCGAAGACGCCGAGCTGGGAGAAGTCGTGCAGCAGATTGAGCTGCCGGTGCTGAACCATGGAGCGGATGTCGGGATTGATCTGCCAGAGTTCACCGGTCTGCTTGAAGTATTTGACGAGCATCTGGATAGGCAGGCCGCGCTGCACCTCGAACTGGCTGTAGATTCCCGCCTTGGACTTCTCCAGCACCTCCTGCGACAGGTCGGTGGCGATGATTTCGATGCGCCAGCCGGTGAGTACTGCGCCCATTTCCTTCAGACTCATTGCCAGCGAATACGGCTCCTGTCCGGTCGAACCGGCGGCGCACCAGATGCGGATGCTCTTGCGGCTTGCGCGGGCCTTCACGATCTCCGGCACGATGGCATCGCGAAAATGATCGAACGGAACCTTGTCGCGAAAGAAGAAGGTCTCATTGGTGGTCATGGCCTCGACCACCTGGGTGGTGAGATCGGCGGATCCGCCCTTCATTTTCTGCACGAGTTCGCTGATGCCGGGCAGACCTGCCTTGCGCGAAAGTGGCAGCAGCCGGCTTTCAATCAGGTATTGCTTGTCGGCCGACAGATCGAGACCGGAGCGGTCCTTGAGGAGCTTGCGCAAATATTCATAATCGGGCGGGGTCACTGGCGGCCTCTCTTACAACGCTGACGCTACAGGTAGAAACGGACTATTCCGGAACCGCGATCAGTCCTACTTCCTGGAATTTCGCCGAGATGATTTCCTTGTCGAACGGCTTCATGATGTATTCGTTGGCGCCGCCTTCGAGCGCCTTCGAGATGTGTTCGATGCCGTTCTCGGTGGTGCAGAACACCACCTTGGGCGTTTCGCCACCCGGCATGCGACGCAGATGACTGAGGAAATGGTAGCCGTCCATCACCGGCATGTTCCAGTCGAGCAGCACCGCTTCCGGCATGGCGCGTTTGCAGACGACCAGCGCGTCCACGCCGTCCTCGGCTTCGATGACCTGGAAATCGAGCCCTTCCAGAATACGGCGCGCGATTTTTCGTACGATGCTGGAATCGTCGACAACGAGACAGGTTTGCATTCTAGGCTCCTTCTTTCACGGGCGACACATGCACTATGCTGCGAGCGAGGTCTTGGGCACGATTTCGAGCACGCGATCGACGTCGAGGACGACCATGAGCTGGCCGTCGAGGCGATGGACGCCGCCTGCGAGCTTGGCCATGCGGGGATCGAGGTTGACGGGGTTTTCCTCGCGGCCCTCGTCGGCGAGCTTGAGCACTTCGCCGATCTGGTCGATCAGCAGGCCATAGGATTCGCCGCGCAGGTCGACGCCGACCGCCATCGGCGGCTTGCCGTCGTCGTTTTTGGGCAGGCCG
>NZ_JAUYQU010000096.1 GCF_030697065.1 Bradyrhizobium sp. | reverse complement strand
GACGACCGGTCCGTCCAGCTTGAGGTCGATCTTGACGGTGGAGCCGCACAGCTTGGAATGCGCCGTGGCACTGGCGTCGGGGTCGGGGAGGCGGCCGATCCGGGGAATATTGCCCGCGAGTTCGATGATCCGCTTGTTGTAAATGTCGTTCAGCATGGATCGAGGCCTCGGCTTCCCAGGCGCGACCGCCCCTGACCGCCCTTTGCGGCTCTTGGCGGCAGCACGCTGCAGTCCTATATATGGTCGCAGGCGGCGGAAATACAGCCCGGCCGACGCATCCCCGGCGTCCGAAATGGAAGCCTATTCGGCGGCGATGGTGCTAACATAGTGGGACTCAGGCGCCCGGCGGCCAACCGCCCCGTCTGCCCGGTGACACTCCGGTCTTGATGACCGGTCGAACGGAGTTGACATGGACGCTTTGATCAAATCGCTCCGGCCCGGCAAGCCTTCTGATATCAAGCCTTCCGACGTGAAAAACCCGGAAGTGCGGCCTGCCGAACTTGATCCCGCCGAATTTCTCGCCGCGGCCGTCCGCGCCGACCAGCCGCGGCCGTCCCGTGCCGAAGCCGAAGCGGCGGTGCAGACCCTGCTCGGCTATATCGGTGAAAACACCGGCCGTGAGGGCCTGCTGGATACGCCGCGCCGGGTGGTTGAAGCCTATGACGAACTGTATCAGGGCTATCACCAATGTCCGGCGGAGGTGCTCGATCGCACCTTCGGCGAGACCGCGGGCTATGACGATTTCGTGCTGATCCGCGACATCGAATTCACCTCGCAATGCGAGCATCACATGATGCCGTTCTACGGCAGGGCGCATATTGCCTATACGCCGGTCGAGCGGGTGGTGGGCTTGTCGAAGCTGGCGCGCCTGACCGATATTTTCGCGCGCCGCCTGCAGACCCAGGAGCATTTGACCGCCCAGATCGCGGCGGCGATCGACGAGGTCCTGAAACCCCGCGGCGTTGCAGTGATGCTCGAAGCGGAGCATACCTGCATGTCGGTGCGCGGCGTCGCCAAACATGGCGCGATGACGTTCACCAGCCGCTTTACCGGCATGTTCCGCGACAATCCGGCGGAGCAGGCGCGTTTCATGTCAATGGTGCGAGGGCCGCAGCGCTGACCCTCGCCAGTCATCGCGAGGACGGCCCGTGTCCCCATCCGCAGACAGCAACGACATCGAGGAAGGGCTGAAGTTTCAGCCCAAATTCGACGCGTCAGGCCTCGTCACCTGCGTCGCCACCGACGCCGGCAGCGGCGAGGTGCTGATGGTCGCGCACATGAACGACGAGGCCCTGCGCAAGACCATCGCCAGCGGCGAAGCCTGGTATTTCAGCCGCTCCCGCCAATCGCTGTGGCGCAAGGGCGAGAGCTCCGGTCACACCCAGCGCGTGGTCGAGATGCGGCTGGATTGCGACCAGGACGCGATCTGGATCCGGGTCGAGCAGGCAGGTGCGGCCTGCCACACCGGCCGTCGCTCGTGCTTCTACCGCGCGGTGACCCCGGGCGACGCCGGCGCGCAATTGGCGTTCGTCGATGCGGACAAGCTGTTCGATCCGGCCAAGGTCTATCGGTAGGGCCGCCCGATGAGTCAATTCGACGACATCGACCGGAAACTGCTGACCTCGCTGCAGGAGAACGATCGCGTGCCGCTCGCCGAACTCGGCAAGACGATCGGCGTCGCGACCTCGACGCTGAACGACCGGTTGAAGCGGCTGATGCGGCAGGGCGTCATCAGCGGCTTTCATGCCAGGCTCTCGCCCGAAGTGCTCGGTCTCAACCTGCTGGCATTCGTCTATGTCGGTTGGAGCGATCCGAAAACCGAGCAGGCCTTCCTTGACGCGATTGTGCGGATGCCCGGCGTACTCGAATGCCACCACGTCACCGGCACCTGGAATTATCTGATGAAGGTACGGGTGCGGACGACCCGCGATCTCGAAACCTTCCTCGCGGCCTTGAAAGGCATCGACGGCGTGCAGCGCACCGAAACCGTCATCGTGCTGTCGACCTCGAAGGAAACCCACGCCGTCGATGTGAACGGCTAGCTTCGGGTTAACCCGTCATTAACCATAAGCGTCGCAGGGTTGTCGAAGGCCTGAGCGCCGCCTGTCGCCGATCTGGCCGGGCGGTGGTTTCGCGAGGAGCGGGGCACCAACAGATGGCGGTCGACTCGTTAAACGCCACGGCAACGGCAGGTGTGGAATCGTCGCGCGCGCGCATTGCCGGCGCGATCAAGCAGGCCGCCGATACCACCGGCACCAGCTTCGAATACATGCTCGCCACTGCCAAGATGGAATCCAACTTCAATCCGAAGGCGGCCGCCACCACCTCGTCGGCGCGCGGGCTTTACCAGTTCATCGACCAGACCTGGCTCGGCACCGTAAAGGAAGCCGGCAGCCAGCTCGGCTACGGAAAGTATGCCGACGCCATCACCCGACACCGGTCCGGCGGCTATTCCGTCAGCGATCCCGCCGCCCGCGACGCGATCATGAAGCTGCGCAACGACCCCGAGGCCGCCTCGACGATGGCGGCGGTGTTTGCCCAATCCAACAGCTTCAAGCTCACCGGCAGGATCGGGCGACGCCCGACCGACGGCGAACTCTATATGGCGCACTTCATGGGCGCCAACGGTGCGGGCAAGCTGATCTCGAATGCCGAGAACAATCCGAACGCCTCTGGTGCGGCGTTGTTTCCCAACGCCGCCGCGGCCAACCGTCCGATCTTCTACGACAGGGCGGGGCGCGCGCGCAGCGTCTCCGAAGTCTATTCGGTGCTGGACGCGCGCTATGCCAGCGCCGCCAATTCGCAGGCGACGCGCACCGCGATGGCGTCGGTCGGTGGCGAGGCGCCGCGGCGCGTGATGCTGGCCAGCGCCACGCCGGCCACGGCGCCGGTCGACAATGCCGCTTATCTCTCGAGTTTTCCGGAGTCCCGCGCCGTGACGCCGGCCACCATGTCGTTCGCCTCGGCGCAGACAGCTCCGCAGCCGACCGATCCGATCTTTCGTTCCCTGTTCCAGGCCGGCGAGCGCGCCCAGCCGCTCTCGCCGGCGGTTCAGGAATTGTGGGGCAATACCTCGTCGCTGACTCTGGTTTCGTCAGCGACCTCGGTTTCGTCAGCCACTTCGGTTGAATCCACGAACGCGGCGCAATCCCTGTCGGGACGCACGCCCGAAGTCCGCCCGCCAGGCCGGCTCGATCTGTTCAGCGATCGCCTCGGCATCTTCAGCTAGCTGGCGCGTGTCCCGGGCGCGATGCAGCGCGCAACGCTGCTTCACCGGGACCATACTTTTCTCCCTTAGCGATCGCCCCGGATCTGCAGCGCATTGCCATGGTGCCTCGAAGACGCGCGTGAATGCACTTATGATGCTGCGCTGCGCCCGGGGCACGGCAACGGCCCAACCGCGCCCCTTAACAAAACGTCAATAAACCCAGCCGTTTATGGTGAACCCTTTGTTAAGCGTCGTGGTTTATTTTTCCTTGCAGTGGCATCGCGTCACGGTGTCGTCGGGTTGCGTAGGCCTCCAGGGTCATGATTGTTCGGCAGTTCATCAGTTGGATACGTACCGCCCCGGCAGGCGAGCGGGCAGAGGCAACGCGGTCGCTGGCGCGGGCCTGGCTCATTTCGGATTTGTCCGAGGACGATCGCGCCGCCGCCGAAGGCGCGCTGTTGATGCTGCTCGACGATGCATCGCCGCTGGTGCGCCAGGCCATGGCCGAAGTGTTTGCGCGCAGCTCCGAGGCGCCCGCCGGCATCGTGCAGGCGCTGTCGCTTGACCAGGCGTCGGTCGCTCTACCTGTTCTCGAACATTCACCGCTGCTGATCGATGCCGATCTCGTCGACATCATCGCGACAGGCAATTGCCCGATGCAATGCGCCATCGCCCGCCGCATCAATCTGCCGCCCTCGGTCTGCGCCGCGATCGCCGAAGTGGGCTCAGCCGCAGCAGCGCTCGAGCTGATCGAGAACGCCTATGCCGAGCTCGCCCCGTTCTCATGGGACCGCATCGTCGAGCGCCACGGCCATCTCGCTGCGATTCGGGAATCGATGCTGGTGCTGGAGGATTTGCCGGCCGCGACACGGCTGGCGCTGGTTGCCAAGCTGTCGGAAACGCTGGCGCGGTTCGTGGTCGCCCGCAACTGGCTGAGCGCGGACCGGGCAGGGCGGATCGCGAGCGAGGCGCTCGACCGCTCCACCGTCAATATCGCGGCGCGTTCGCGCGGCGACGACATGTGCGGCCTGGTGCGGCATCTGCGCGCCACCGGCCAGCTCACCGCCGGCCTGATCCTGCGCGCGCTGCTGTCCGGCAATCTTGAACTGTTCGATGCCGCGCTGTCGGAATTGTCCGGACTGCCGCTGGCGCGCGTTTCCGCGCTGCTGCACGACCGCGGCGGCGCCAGCCTGCAGGCGCTGTTGCGGCGCGCCGGCCTGCCACCCTCGACCTTTCCGGCGTTCCAGATGGCGCTCGAAGTATGCCAGGAGACCGGATTCGTCGACAGCATCGGCGGCGCGGCGAGGTTGCGTCGCCGCATGGTCGAGCGCGTGCTGACCCATTGCGAAACCGATCCGCAGGCCGCCGAGCCGCTGTTGATCCTGCTGCGGCGCTTCGCTACGGAGTCGGCGCGGGAGGAAGCCCGCCTGTTCTGCGACGAACTGGTCGCCGATGAGGCGATCGCGCCGCTGCAGCACGAGCCGATCGCGGCGTAGCGATCCTGCATCGACACATTCAGCTGTCGTCCCTGCGAACGCAGGGAGCCATCATCACCGATGCTGAGGATTGCAAAAGGTATCTCAACGCCGCGCTCTGATCGACAGTGCACGGCGTATGGGTCCCTGCGTTCGCAGGGACGACGAACGGAGAGAGTGCGCTATCTCACTCCGCCGGCGCGATGCTCGGCGCCAGCACGGCTTCGAGATGCTCGGGACGGTCGCGATTGGCATGGGCGAGGAATGCATCCGCGATGCCGCGCAGCTGCTTGCTCAACTCGCCGGCGGTGGCGGCGGTGTCGAGCTTGGTGCGCTCGCGCACGATGGCTTGGATGGCGTTGATGTGATGGGCGATCAGGTTGGAGGGCACCTCGTCGAGATCGGGGGCGTGCTCGATGATCCGGCACAGGCTTTCGGCGGCGGCGCCGGCGGAGGGGAATCCGAACGTGGCGGCATCGCCCTTGATGTCGTGGGCGGCGCGAAACAGCTCTTCGCGCGTGACCTCGGTAAAGCCGTCCCGGAGGATGGCGGCGTGGGCGTCCGACAGCCGGTCGGCTTCGATCGCCATCCAGTTCTTGAATTCGCCGGACAGGCCGGCAAGCGCCTTTTCGGCACGCGCGACCGGATCGTCGAGGTCCCGTTCGGCGACGCGCCGCAGCACGTTTCGCAGCGGATTGGGCTGGGTGATGACGTGATGGTCGGCGAAGGTCGAGATCTGCACCGGTGCGGACTTGCTTTTCGCCATGATGGATTCCTCGGGCTCCCGCGCTAGATGGTGGACCGTGCCTTGTCGAGCAGCGACGGCTGCTGCAGCACTTCCACCTCGCCGCCGATGCGGCGCTCGGGGCCGATATAGGTGTTGGTGGTGTTGCGGCGGCGGTCCGGGCCGAAATAGGTCTTGGTCTTGATGAACG
Organism: Bradyrhizobium sp.; assembly: GCF_030697065.1. Lineage (GTDB taxonomy): Bacteria > Pseudomonadota > Alphaproteobacteria > Rhizobiales > Xanthobacteraceae > Bradyrhizobium. Next base: position 16,137 of record NZ_JAUYQU010000096.1, on the reverse strand, counting down.
GGCGCGGATTGGCGACGACGTTCAGGATGCGCTGATAGAGCCCCTTGGCCGAGATCGGTTTGGCCAGGAATTCGGTGACGCCGGCGTCGCGCGCCACGGTAACGCGCCGTTTCTCGGAGTGCCCGGTCAGCATGATGATCGGGGCGTAGGGATTGCCCTTGGATTCCGGCTGCCGGATCATCTGCGCCAGTTCGAGGCCGTCGAAAATCGGCATCGACCAGTCGGTGATGACGATGTCGGGAACGTAATGGCTGTACATTTCCAGCGCGGTCGCGCCGTCCTCGGATTCATAGACCTCGCGCGCGCCGAACGAATGCAGCAGCGTCCGCAGGATGCGGCGCATGTGCGGATTGTCGTCGCAGACGAGAAAGCGCAGCTTGTTGAAGTCGATGCGAAACATGGCGCGGCCCTGAGGGCAGAGACCAGCAACGGTATACCCGGCGTTAACCATATCGCGGAGCCGGTTAACGAATGGTTGCGATCCCGGCTCGCATCCGCACGGCGTTCAATAGTTGAATTGCTCGCTAAGGATGCGTTCTTCGAGGCTGTGGCCGGGGTCGAACAGCATCCGCATCGAGATGGTCTTGTCCGAAAGCACCTCGACCCTGCGGACGTCGCGGGCCTCGTCGTGGTCGGCTACCGCCGCGACCGGGCGCTTGTCGCCTTCCAGCACCTCGATGACGACGTAGGCGGTGTTCGGGAGCAGGGCGCCGCGCCAGCGTCGCGGCCGGAAGGCGCTGATCGGGGTCAGCGCCAGCAGCGCCGCGTTGATCGGCAGGATCGGTCCCTGCGCCGAAAGATTGTAGGCGGTGGATCCGGCCGGCGTCGCCACCATGATGCCATCGGCGATCAACTCGGCCATGCGCTGGTGCTCGTCGATCAGGATTCGAAGGCGCGCCGCCTGATGGGTCTGGCGAAACAGCGAGACCTCGTTGATGGCGTGATGCAGGTGCACCACGCCATGCACGTCGGTGGCGCGCATCAATAGCGGATGGATCACGGTTTCCCGCGCGGCGGCGAGGCGGGCGTGCAGGTCGGCGGTGCTGAACTCGTTCATCAGAAAGCCGACGGTGCCGCGATGCATGCCGTAGATCGGCTTGTTCGAGCGCATGTGCCGGTGCAGCGTCTGCAGCATCAAGCCGTCGCCTCCGAGCGCCACCACGATTTCGGCGTCATCGGGGTCGTGATTGCCGTACAGCGCCGTCAGCTGGGCCAGCGCCGCCTGCGCTTCCGCGCCAGGGCTCGCGACGAAGGCGATCCGGTCATATCGCTTGGGGCTGGTCATGGATTTTCTGGCTCATCTCGGCGCGCCGGCGGGAGCGGGTGCGTGCAAGGTCGTCTATACGACCTTGACCGGGCTTGTCGAGGCGAGCAGGGCGTGGCGGCGTCACAAAAACCGGCGGGCGGCCGCTCGACGCGACCGCCCGAAAGGCTTGCCGAGTTCGCCGGGCGAACTCGCTGGAGATCAGAACTTGGCGACGACGGGACCGGCGTTGAAGCGGTAGTTCAGGCCGATCTTGGTGAGTTGCACGTCGGTGCGCGAGGTCAACAACGTGGTGCCGTCGCTGGCCAGTCCGGTCCGCGTTCCAAAGCCCATGTAATCGTATTCGGCCTTGGCCGACCAATTGGCGCTCAGTGCGAATTCGGCGCCAATGCCGATGGTCCAGCCGACGCGGGTGTCTTCGGTCGAGATGCCGTTGATCAGGGCGCCGGCCTGGTTGTTACAGGTCCGCGCATTGCCCGGCACGTTGAGCGGTCCCACGATGCAATTCGCCGAGACGGTCTCGTTGACGAACGCGGCACCACCCTTCACGTAATAAAGGGTGCGGTCCCAGGCATAGCCCACGCGGGCGGTTGCCGATGCCAGCCAGTTCAGCCGCGTGTCGCAGGTCAGGAAGAACGGGCTGAAGCCGCCGGGAATGCCGGCCGCATCCAGTCCGGTATCGGTGCCGCAGGTCCGTCCGCCCTTGAGATCGGCCCAGCTTGCATCGGCTTCGACGCCGAGCACGAACTTGTTGGCCATCTGGTAGTTGTAGCCGATCTGGCCGCCGCCGAGCACGCCGGCCGAACGGGTGCCTGCCGTCTGGCCGTAACCGACGAAGCCGATGTCGTCACGTCCATAGCCCGCGCCGCCATGGGCGCCGAGATAGAGCCCGGTCCAGTTCACGTAGGTCATCACCGGCGGCAGCGCCTTGACCCGCGCCTTGGTCGGCATGACCGACGCCAGCAGTTCCGGGGTGAATTGGTATCGAACGCCTGCGGTGCCCGACCAGCTCTCGATGGTCTCGCCGTTGCGGTAGTCGACGCGCGCAAATCCGAGCCAGCCGGTGTTCAATACCTGCCCGGCCATGCCGAGCGAGTACTGGCCATAGGTTCCGACTCGCGAGGTCGTGGTCGCGGCGCTGAAGGTGGCGGCGGAGAACCCGCCCGGCACCGGCACGCCGGGTCCGAAGAAATTGCAGTTCGGGCAGGTATTGAAGTTCGAGGTGATGTCGCCGGCGAATTCGTGGAAGACGCTTGCCGTGAAGAAGGGCGTGAGCGCCAGGTTTCCGGACTGCAGGGAGGTGCCGACGCGGATGCTGGCGCGACCGATCTGGCTGGTGACGTCGTTGATCTTCAGGGTGCCGGAGATGTTCGCTCCCTGTCCGACGCCCGGCTGGCCGACCGACGAGAAGGAGTCAAAGCTGGTCCTGGCATAGGTGAAGCCGGCCGAGGGCTCGATGAACCAGTTGTTCGCGAGCGCGAAATTGTAACCGGCGTTAATCGCAAACGAGGTGCCGCGACCGGAGAACGGCTGCGAGAAGAAGCCGGCGCCGGCATTGCTCAGCGAAATATTGTAGAAATCCTGCTTCAGCAGCGCATCGGCGAAGAACCGGCCGTAGGTCGCGACCCCGTAGGTACCGACAAAGGGAATCTGGATTTTGCTGGAGAATCCGTTGTTGAGGGAGGTCGAATCCGATTCGAGATAGCCGGCGGTGGTACCGAGGTGCAGGTTCCAGCCGTTCCAGTTCAGCCGCGCGGTGTCGGCGCCGATCTGAAAACCGGCATAGTTTTCACGGATCTGGTTGTTGCAGTTGACCGTCGTGGTTTGGTCGAGCGTGGCGGGCGGCGATTGGTTGAGAGTCTGCGTGGTGGACGTGCTCGACACCGTGGCCTGGCCGCCGGTGGCGCGTCCCCAGATCCCGCCACCCGGGGAATTTGGCGGTGGATTGCCGGGCGCGGACACGAATGCGCTTCCTTGTCCCGCCTGGAAAACCGTATTGGCGTTGCTGGTCGCCGCCGAAATCTGGGCGGAAAGGGAACTGGCAAACTGACCGAGCAGGCCCGCTCCGGGTCCTGTTGTCCCGGGCGGCACGCCGATGCCTGCCGGCCCTGCGATATTCGTCACGTTGCAGTTTTGCGCCAGCGCGGCGGTGGGCGCCGACAGCAGCATGGCGAAGGCCAGTCCGGCCAGGACCCTGAACTTGTTGTGCTGAAGCACGCGCGACTTTGCAACGAGAAGAACAGTCATGCCAAATCCCCAGTCCCGTAATAAGAATCAACGCAAAATACGCGGCGGTCCCTCAAAACTTTAAGTCAGGAATTCGCGAGCCGAAAGCGCAACGAGGCGAATGCCATGTTTCGAAGCTGTGATTATCGGGCCGTGTAACATTGAGGCCACAGGTTCCGGCCGGGTGCGTCGAAATACCCTTCAAATGAAGGGCTGCGGCCCGATATCGATCGGCGGAATCAGACGCTTTGCAAGTGACCCAAATCACATTGGGAGGGAACCCGGTTTGGCACATTGCGGCACCAACGCTGCGTCAAATGACCGCCCGTTGATCGACGAGGTCAGAGACGATAATATTCATTGAGCGGAGGATTTCGGGCCAGCACCCGCAATGCCGCTCTCCCGTAACGCTCAGCCAGGATTCGCGCCGCCGAAGTTGCACCGCGCCGGAAGGAAAATGATAAAGCGCCTCGTCTCATTGGCGGCACTGATCGGAGGGGCCATTCTTGCAATGGCTTCCGAAGCCGCATGGGCAGAGAAGCGCGTCGCGCTGATCGTCGGCAATTCGAGTTACCAGATCGTTCCGCAGCTTCCCAATCCCTCGAGGGATGCGAACGCCGTGGCCAAAATGTTTAGGGATGCGGGCTTCGATTCCGTCGATGTTCAGCTCAACGTCAGCAACCTCGAATTCAAGCGCGCGATCCGGCGCTTCCAATCAACGGCGGATCAGGCCGACATCGCCGTGGTCTACTACGCCGGTCACGGCCTCGAATTATCCGGAACCAATTACCTCGTTCCTATCGATGCCAGGCTCGCCAGCGACCGGGACGCTGAAGACGAGGCGATTCTGCTGGAGCGCCTGGTTTCGGCGGCTGATGGCGCTAAACGGCTGCGGCTCGTCATACTGGACGCTTGCCGCGACAATCCTTTCGTCAACACCATGCGCCGCGAACGCAAGGGCGTCACCCGAGCGGTGGTGTCGGGTCTCAGCAGGGTGGAGCCGACCAGCACCGACACCCTGATCGCCTATGCCGCGAAGGCCGGGTCGACCGCCGACGACGGCGATGGCCTGCACAGCCCTTTCACCGCAGCGGTACTGAAAAACCTGACCGTTCCTGGTCTCGATGTCCGGCTCGCCTTCGGCCGGGTCAGGGACGAGGTTTTGAAGATTACCGATAACCGGCAGGAGCCGTTCGTCTACGGCTCGCTCGGCGGCGGCAATATTTCGCTGGTGCCGGCTCCCGCGGGCGCGCAGGACGCGCCCATGATCGACGTCAAGGCCGACTTTGAACTGGTCCAGAAAATCGGATCGCGGCGGGCCTGGGAGGTGTTCCTCGGAACCCATCCGAGCGGTTTCTATGCCGATCTGGCGCGCGCGCAGATGGAGAAGGCAAACCAGGCGCCGCCCGCCAATATGACAGTTGCCGCCCTGCCGCCGCAGAGCTCGCCCTCAACCCGCGAGACCTCCTCGAAGGAAGCACTGGAGTGGGACAGGCTGAAGGACTCAACCGATCCGGCGGCGCTGCGGCGATTCATCCGGCGCTATCCGGATTCACCCTTGTCGATCACGGCTGAGCAGCGGATGGATCTGCTCGAGAAAGCCGCCAGGGAGCGCGAGGAGCAGGCGCGTGCCGCGCGCGAGGCGGCGCGCAAGGCCGCGGAAGAGGCGCTTCGGGAGGCCAACCAGCGCAAGGCCGAACTGGCTGCTGCGAAGAAGCGCGAAGAAGACGAACGCCGCGCGCTGGCGGCGGAGGCTGCAGCGAAAGCCAGGGCGGCCGCGGCGGAACTGGCGGCTGCGAAAAAGCGCGAGGAAGAGGAACGCCGCGCCAAGGCCGCCGAAGCCGCACAACTGGCCAAGGCCGCGGAAGCCGAGCGCAAGGCTGCCGAGGCCAAACAGAAGGCCGACCTGGCCGAGCGAGAGAAGGCAGCCAGGGAAGCCGCCGCTTTGCGCGCCGCGAGCGAAAGGCAGGCCCGGGAAGCCGAGGCCGCGCGCAAGCAGGCGGAATTGGCCTCGGCCCGCGAAGCCGCCTGCAAGTCCGAACAGGGCAAGCTCGAGGACCTCATCGCCAAGGGCAGCGAGGGTTCGGGCCTCGAGGACCTCAAGTCCTTCTCCAAGACCGTCGGCTGTGACCGGCTTCGGCCGCTGGTCGTCGCCAGCCTCGGCAAGTTCAACGCCGAGGCGGCCAAGCGCGCCGCGGCGATGCCCAATTCGCCCGAGTTGCTCCGCTCGGCTCAGAGCCAGCTGATCCGGCTCGGATGCCTGACCGGCAAAGTCGACGGCACGCTCAATGCGCCCACCAAGGGCGCGCTCAGCCGTTACCTGTCGATCGGGGGACAGCCGACCGAGAACGTCAGCGTGACCGAAGCCCTGGTTGCGGAACTGACCAAGCATAGCTCGCGCGTCTGCCCGATCGAGTGCCGCGCCGGCCAGACCCTGAAGGGTGAGACCTGCGTCGCCGACGAGAAGCCGAAAGCGCCGCCGGCCGTCGCCGCGCGCCCCAAGGACGACGAAGACGACGCGCGGTCGCGCCGGAAGAAGGGCGGACGTCAGGCGGATCGCGAACAGCGGGCGAAGCCGGCGCCCCGCGCGCGCCAGCAGGCCGTGGCCCGGCCGAGCATCGTCAGCGGCGGCCGCAGCGGCGGGGCCAGCGCGATGATCGGCGTCGGGTTCTGATCTGAAGGGGCGCGTCCCCCGGCGGTCTCGCCGGGCCTCGATCGCTGATCCCGTTCACTTCTCCTGCAGGGTCCGCACCGGATCCCATTCGCCTGAAGGCGTCTGTTGCCCCTGCATCCTCGCTCGCTCGAGGAACATCCGGGATGGCCGGTCGATCTCGGCGGTCTGCGCGAAACCCTTTTCGGCCAAAGAAAATTCGCCGGCGCGCCAGTGAGCGAGCCCCCTGGCATAGGCCGCCGCGACCGCGGTTTGCTCAGGCGTCAGATCGGTCGCCAGCGCCAGCAATTGGTAGATTTTAAGCTGATTGTCTCGCCCCTTGACGCGGATGGTGTCGAGTTCGCGCCATGCAAATGTCTCGCCGGTCAGGGCGACCGTGGTTTCCGAGGCGATCACGGTGGTGCCGTAGAATTTATTGGCGCCTTCAAGCCGCGAGGCGAGGTTCACGGCGTCGCTCATGACCGAATAGTTGAAGCGCCGCCGCGATCCGAAATTGCCGACCAGCGCGTCCCCGGAATTGATCCCGATGCGCTGCGCCACCTTGCTGCCGCCGAACGCCGCGGCGCTGCGGTTGAGCTCTTCGAGGCGCTTGCAGCAGTCCAGCGCGGCGCGCAGCGCATTGCCGGCATGGTCGGGGTCGTCGGCCGGCGCGCCGAACACCGCGACGATGGAATCGCCGATATACTTGTCGACATAGCCGCCATGGCCTTCGATGATGTCGGTCATTTCGGAAAGGTATTCGTTCATCAGCGCCATCAGGGCTTCGGGCGACATCGTTTCCGCGATCCGCGAAAATCCCTCGAGGTCGGAAAACAGCACCGTCACATGGCGGGTTTCGCCGCCCAGCACCGGCAGCGTGTTCGACGCCAGCATGCGGTCGATCACGTCGGGAGCGAGATACAGCGCGAAGCTCTTCTGCAGCAACCGGCGGTCCTTGTCGGTGATCATGAAACGATAACCGACCATGGCAGCCAGCGCGGCGAAGCCGGCAATGAACGGCTCGCTGAGCGGCAGCACCAGCGCGTGGTTGAATGCGGCCGTGGCTCCGATCACGTAAACCGCACTCGCCCCGAGAAACGTCAGCACCGCGGCGAGCGGCTTGAGCATTCGCGCGGCGAGAGCCGCCAGCGCCGCGGCCAGGGCCGCGATCAGCGCGATCGGAAGCCGGCCGAGTTCGACGGCCGCATTGCGGGCGATCAGGTTGTTGACGGCGGTGGCATGGATATAGACGCCGGCAATGTCCCGGCGCTGGAAGCGGCCGCTGACCGGCTGCTCCGGCAGTGCGCAGCGCGGCGCCCGCGCGCCCTCGATCCCGGTGGCGAAACGCTTCGATGTCCGCTGACGATCCTCCGACGCCAGCACCATGCCGAGGATGACGACCTTGCCCTCGAACTGGCGCCGAAAGAAATCCTTGTCGCCCTTCGCGGCGCATGCGGTCAGGTCGGCCAGCGAATAGGTCGGGATGTCGTCCGCGCCGCCCTTGAAATTGAGTGTCATGGTGTTGGGTACGGCGCCCGGAATCCGGTAGCCGGCCAGCGCGGCCGTTCCGTCGGCCTTCGATTCCGGCTTGGCGCCGAGCGCGCGCGACGCCAGTTCGAGCGCCATCGAGGGCAGCGGGTTGCCGTCCACCGTAAACGTCAGTGGCACCCGGCGCACGATATCGTCGCGGTCGGTATAGACGTTGAGCGCCCGCAGGTTCTGTTGCTGGCGAACCGCGATGCGCTGCCCCGGCGACGGCCGGATCGGCTGGTCGCCACGCAGGACTTCCCCCAGCACCACCTTGCCGGCGGAGGAAGCCGCCGCGAGCGCCCGCAGAAAATCGCGGTCGAAGCCGCGGACTCTTTCGCCGAACAGGCCACCGCCGAAAGGGATCTCTGACTGCTCGATCGACTTCTCGAACACGATGTCGAAGCCGACGACTTTGGCGCCGCCCTCGACGATGGCGCCGAGAACGCGGCCGATCTCACCGGTCCATGTCAGCGTCGGCGAGCCCTTGAAGGGCGGCGCCTGGTAGGTTTCCTCGTCGATCGCGACCACGACCGCCGGCGATGAGGCGGGATCCTGCCTGCCGCCGAACGCCTCCCAGCGCAGCGCGGTGAGAATGTCGATCGACAGGCCGTGGGCGATGTTGAACACGGGCGAGACGGAGACCGCGGCGCAGATCAACACGATGGCGGCGAAGGCAATGGCGTCCCGCGTCTTGCGCCCGATGTTCAAGGTCTGATGCCCGGCACGACCTATTCCATGCGCAGCAGGCGGCCGACGATCGGCGTCGGACCGGCCTTGGCCTGGGGATCGATCCGGAACACGACCCTGCGGGATGCGAAGGTGGCCGCATAGGTGGCGCCCGGCGTGAGCGAATTGGCGGTGCCGGCGAGATCGTAGAACCGGCCCTTCAACTGATTTCCGCTGAGGTCAAATTGCTGGCGCTCGCCCTTCTGGTCGAGGCGTTCGAACACGAGCGTGCCGCGCCCTTTGGCCTCGACCAGGGGCGAGGTGCCGTAGAGCGTCAATGGCGGGCCGGCTGGCGAGGCGCCTTTCCCCAGGCTGCGGACGACACTGGCGGCGACGTCGCTGGTCGCCCTTGTTGTCGCGTGCACCTGCGCCGGATCGCAGTTCGTCCTGGTGGCTTCGACCTCGGCGAGGTGGACCATGCTCTCATCCTCGCCGACGATTACCGTACCGGTGCCGTTGATGGTTTCGCGCCGGCAGGATTTCATGTAGCCGACCACGATCGAAGCGCCCTGTCCGAGCTTGATGACCTTTCCCGGCACGACATAGTCCATGAACTCGGCGCCGGTGACGTTGCCCTGAACCTCCTCCACGACTGCAACCGGCGCCTGGGCGGTCGCGGATCCCGCAAACCCCATCACGCCGATAGCCACGACAATCGCTTTCTTCATTGCAAAACCTCACTCCACGAGGCGAAGCCGGGGCCGAATTGAGCCGGTTGCTCCGCAAGCCATCGAAAACCGGCAGGTCCCTTGTTTCGCTTCGCCGCCTCACAGGGACGAAGGAAGTATCACACCGCTAGCTTGGTCGCCTTCAGGAGTGTGTGATCTATATCACATAACCGCGAATTGCGATGAATCGGCTCGAACTCATAATACATCGGCGGACTCAAATCGAGCTTGGTCCGTTGGTGTGCAGGGCGCCGCAACGCCAAGTGTGTGAGCGGGATCACGGCGGCGACGGCCGATCCGGCGTAACCTTCCATCATTCACGGGCAATTGATGTCCCGGATGAGGATGGCAATGAGCAGTATCATTACGACGTTCAAACCCGCGCTGCTGGCGATCGACGCTGGCATCACGCGCGCAATTTCGTGGTTCTGGATGGCCACGCTGCAGGCGCAGCTCCGGCACGAGCACGAGCCGCAGCATTGATCCGGTCGCCGTACGCTTTCGAGGCGCTGGCGCAATCGTGATTGTCATCGTCCTGCTTTTGTTGCGAACAGTATCCTACTGTCGCGGGGGCAGGGAGAGCAACGGAATGGCCAATTGCCTCGTCGCGCCGCGCCATCTGCGCTTCGCGCTTGTGTTCCTCGCATTGTCGCTGACGACGGGCGCGCGCGCCCAGGATGCGCCGCAGCAGCCCCGGCAACATCAGGCGGCAACGCCGTCGGAAAAGGCGAGTGCGAACAATCCTTCGAATCCGCCCGCAGCCGCAGGCCGGCTGCCGCCGGATTCGACCACCCGGCATACACTCGCGCTGCCCGGCCGGACGCTCGACTTCACCGCCACCGCCGGCTCGATTCCGCTGTTCAACGACAAGCGCGAGCCGCAGGCCGATATCGCCTTCACCGCCTACCAGCTCACCGGAGCCGATCCGCGCACCCGCCCGGTGACCTTCCTGTTCAATGGCGGGCCGGGCGCGTCCTCGGCCTGGCTGCAATTAGGCGCGGCCGGACCGTGGCGGCTCGCCATCAACGCCGACACGGTGACGTCTTCCGCGTCGCCGGATCTGTTGCCCAACGCCGAGACCTGGCTCGACTTTACCGATCTGGTCTTCATCGATCCCGTCGGCACCGGCTACAGCCGCTTCGTCGCGACCGGCGATGAGGTGCGCAAGCGGTTTTATTCGGTCGACGGCGACGTCAATGCGATCGCGCTGGTGATCCGCCGCTGGCTGGAGAAATCCGATCGGCTGCTGTCGCCGAAATTCGTCGCCGGTGAAAGTTATGGTGGAATTCGCGGCCCGAAGATCGTGCGCAATCTGCAGGTCGAGCAGGGCGTCGGGGTGAGGGGCCTCATTCTGGTATCGCCGCTGTTCGACTACCGCGAATTCACCGGCACCAGCCTGTTGCAATATGTCTGGAGCCTTCCTTCGATGACGGCGGTGGCGCGCGAGATCAAGGCCGGCGAGGGAGGGGTGACCCGGGCCGACCTCGCCGACGTCGAGGATTATGCGCGAGGCGAATTCCTGGGCGACCTGATCCGGGGAACGGCCGATGTAGCGGCGACGACCCGGCTCGCCGACAAGGTGGCCGCATTGACCGGGATCGACCAGGCGGTGAGCCGCCGGCTGACCGGGCGGCTTGGCGTCGGCGAGTTTCGCCGCGAGTTCGACCGCCGCAACGGCAAGGTGACCGGCCGCTACGACGCCTCGGTTTCCGGCTTCGATCCCTTTCCGGATTCGAGCTTCCATCGTTTCGGCGATCCCTCGGGCGAGCCGCTGGCCGCGCCGCTGACCAGCGCGGCGGCCGATCTCACAAGGCGCAAGCTCAACTGGCGGCCGGACGGCTCCTACCATTTGCTCAACGGCGCGGTGCACGGCGCCTGGGATTTCGGCCGCGGCATCAATCCGCCGGAGTCGCTCTCCCAGCTGCGGCAGATCCTCGCGCTCGATCCAAACCTCAAGCTGCTGGTGGCGCACGGGCTGTTCGATCTGGCGACGCCGTATTTCGGCTCGAAGGTCCTGCTCGATCAATTGCCGGCCTACGCCTCGTCCGATCGCGTCAAGCTGGTGGTCTATCCGGGCGGCCACATGTTCTATTCGCGCGACGGCGCGCGACAGGCGTTTCGCGGCGAGGTCGAGGCGTTGACGAAGTAGCGCCATTGCAACGAAAAGCCGGCGCAACCGAATGGCGATTGCGCCGGCCCGTCGAACGTCGCGTTGACAAGAAATCAGTAAGCGGGCCCGGTGCCGGGCGGCTGTTCGAGCGCAGCGGCCAGCGAGCGATATTCCTCGCTGCCGGTGCCGCTCAGCTCGGCGATCCGGTTCAGGTGATATTGCGCGGAATAGCGGTTGCCCTGTTCAACCTGCCACAGGCCGTAATACTGCCAGGTCTTGACGTGGGTCGGATCCGCCTTCAGCGCGCGCTCGTACCAGAGCTGCGCGACCTTGTAGTCGCCGAGCTTGCGATAGGAATAGCCGATCAAATTGGCAACGGCGGCGCTGTCGTCGCGGCCGAGCGCCTTCAACTGCGGAATCGCGGCAGCATAGTCGCCGCGATCGAAGATCGTGGCGTAAGCCGCGCGATAGCCCTTGGCGAAGGTGGTGTCCTCGATGCCGGGTTTGACTTCGCTGGATTTTTTCTTCTTGCCCTTGTCCGACGACGGAGGCGGCGACTCGTCAGGCGCGGCGTAAACTTGGGTGACGACGGGTGCCGTGACCAGCGCCATCGCGAATATTGCCAGCGTCAAAACCCTGGCCGCAAATCTGCTCATGCATCTCTCCTGATTTCCGATAGGCAATCCTACACCGACGCCTGTTGATTTGAACACCTGCCTCACCGGTACATTCCCGCAGAGCCCGCCAAAATTTCAGCGATTTCCGAAGTCGTCCGCGCGCGCACGTCGGAGCAACGACATGACGAACATGTCATCGACATGAACGAAGTCCGCAGGCGCGCTTCAGATTAGGTTCAGCGCGTGGGCAATAGGTTCAATGGCATGATCGACGGGCCCGCTCATCCGACCGGCCACCTGGCGATTTCAGGAGGGACATGACCATGCTGAAGACCATTTCCGCCGCGCTGCTTGCGGTATCCGTGCTTGTGGTGGCGGCGCCGGCGATGGCCCACGGTCCGGGCCGGACCGCACATGGCCCGGGGATCGGGACCGTGTATGTGCATCCGGGCGTGTTCGGCGCCAATGCCAGGATGGGCCGCCACCATTATCGCCATCATTCCCATCCCCGACATCACCACAGGCATTTCCGTCATCACCAGCGCTTCCACATTCATCGCTGAAACTGATCCGCGGGGAGCGGCTTCATCCACATTGCCCCCGCCGCGCTTCGCGGATACAGCCCGGCCCGCCGCCATTGCTTCCCCAATGGCGCGGGCCGGTACTTCTTGCGGCAAGCCTTTGCGCAAGGGTTGCCGGCACGACCGTCGAGGAAGATGCGAATTCCATTTGGCGCGGGGAGGGTCTAGAACGGGCATGAAGAAGCCGGGGGAATGAAGGGTTGCTTTTGGGGATATCAGCAAGGCACGTGGCGATCCTGCTGTTGCCGATCGGGTTTGCGTCCTGCGCGGGCAGCGACGAGAGCAGGAGCATCACTTATACCGACGATCGTGGCGTCGCCAACCAGCCATACCCCACCAACCACCGCGCCGAAATCCTGGCGCTCATGAAGACCTATCTCAACAACCCCGTCGGCGTGCGCGAGGCGGCCATGGCGGAGCCTGTGCAGCGCACCGTGGGCGGCCGGTTGCGCTATGTCAGCTGCCTGCGCTTTGCCACCAGGGATTCCGCCGGCTCCTATCGCGAGCAGCGTAGCGCGGTCCTTTTCGTCGACGGCCGGCTGGATCGCGTCCTCGAAAACGCCGGGGAGCCGTGCGCCGGCGTGGCCTATGCGCCGTTTCCGGAACTGGAGAAGATGACGCGGTAGGCAGCCCGCGGCCGCCTCGCGGGCTTGCCGGGGCATGCCAAGGGTTTCGCCCGGTCGATCCGATCACATTTCGGAGAGGGTTTGAACCTGACCCTTGGTTCGCGAGACGCAGCCTATAGCTGCGAGGCGGGCGGTTACGGCAAATAAACCGGAATCGTGCTGGAACCAAAACGCCTTGTTGCCGCGCCGTCACAGTTAAGAACCATCGCGGCTCCGGCAATGCCGCGAAGCAACCAAATTGAGGCCACGTTGTTTGATTGTTGTCGATGGCGAAAGAACGGGGAACAGTCATGAAGAAGTTTTTGCTCGGCGCAGCCACCTTGATCGCCTTAGCCGCTCCCGCGGTTGCGGCCGATATGCCGCCGCGCCCCTATTCCAAGGCTCCGGCGTATACCGCCCCGGCGGTGGTCTACAACTGGACCGGCTTCTACGTCGGCGGCCATGTCGGCGGCGGCTTTGCGGGTGACAACAGCCTGCAGAGCAGCGATGTCCGCTTCATGGGCGGCGTGCAGGGTGGTTTCGACTACCAGTTCTCCCAGAACTGGGTGATTGGCGCCGAAGCCCAGTACAGCTGGCTCGGCGGCGGCAATACCAATAGCGGTGTGCTGTTTCCGGCCGGCACGCTGGTCACCGGCAGCGCCAACGACCAGCTTGGCTCGGTCACCGGCCGGCTCGGCTATACCTGGGGTCCGGCGCTGCTCTACGCCAAGGGCGGTTATGCCTGGCGCGACACCAATAATATCGGCGTGAGCATTGCCGGTGTGCCGCAGCCCTTCGCCACCAGCGGCAACCGCAAGGACGGCTACACCGTCGGCGCGGGCCTCGAATACATGTTCGCGCCGAACTGGTCTGCCAAGGCCGAATACCAGTATTACGACTTCGGCAAAACCACCATTACCGCCGGCCCGGCCGACGTCGTCGGTGCCGGCTTTCGCAACGACGAGCACACCGTCAAGGTCGGCCTGAACTACCGCTTCGGCTGGGGTGGCCCGGTCGTCGCCAAATACTGAGCGGGTACAGCTCCGAAGCGAGAAGGCCGGCCCTGCGCCGGCCTTTTTTGTTGCGGTCCAGGCAAAGCCCGGGACGACCAGCAACGCCGGAGCCCCTGGCGATTGGAGGTCGCAGCTTCAGCCGGCTGTCGTACGGCTGACATAGGACTCGACCATCTCAATGACTGACGACCCCAGCTTCCGCTGAAAATAAATTTTGCAGCCGGCGGAACTTGGCCTCGCAATAGGTTATTATGGTGTCGTCGGTGGTGGACAACGAACATGCGTGTTTTCCTGTTAGGACTTTCTCTAGCGGCCGTCTCGGCGCCGTGCCTTGCCCAAACCGTCCTGAAATCCGAACCCCTCGTGCTTGCCCCCTATGAGGTCGCCTACGTGCAGGACCCCTCCTGCGCGGCAGGCAAGGTGCTCAAGGTGACCGGCGCCATCAGGGGCCTGCACCGCAAGAAGGTTTGCGTGACGTGGACCGGCGATCAGGCCTCGCTGACGGTGGCTACGCCGCCCGTCGAAGCGTTGTCCGGCCTGTAAACGGCGGCGCGCCGCCGGCGGACGAATGAACTCATCCATTTTGGCCGGGCCCTCCTCGGGCCGGGCAGGGTTGCAACATGGCCTCGAATCGCCCGCGCCCGGGCAATCAGCGGCGGTCGACTTCCGGGCCATCCGGCCGGGAGTCCTGAGTCGTAAACGAGTCCTGAATCCCCGCAAAAATTTCGTGCGAGACTCCCGGGGTAGAATCGCCGGATGTTTTCCGGGCCATGAAGATGACCCTGCAAACCTCCTGCGAACGTGTGCATGTCACGCTTGCCGTCGCGCTGCTGGCCGCCTGCGCGGCCAACCTGGTGCTGGTATGCGCCTGGCTTTAGGCGGTTGACGGCGGCGCCAATCCCCTGATCATGCGAGGCAACCGGCTGGGGCGCGCGGCGCACCGGATTTGCAGGCGAGGGGGAGGCCCAAGGTGTTCGAGGCGATGTTCGAGACGCTCAAGGCGCGAGTCAACGAGGATGAAGCGCTGGTCCGGCGCGGGCGCTTTCTCACCACCAGTTTTCTGATAGAGGCCGGCCGGGCCGCCTGGCTGGTCCAGATCTTCGAGGGCAGGGTGGTTTCGGTCACGCCGGGTCCCTTCGTGATGCCGTCGTCGTCCTTCGTGCTGCGCGCGGCCGAGGAAGAGTGGCAGAAATTCTGGTCGAGCCGGCCGCCGCCCGGCTCCAATGATCTGATGGCGCTGATCAAGCGGCGCGCCCTGAGGGCTGAGGGCAACCTGCAGGTCTTCATGGCCAATCTCCGCTACTTTAAGGAAGCGCTGGCAAAACTTCGCGCCGCGGGGACGGGCGCATGACCGCGACATTCGAGCCGGTCATCGGCCGCTACATGCATCTGGATCTGTTCGGACGGCCGCACCGCATCTATGTCGAGGAGGCGGGGGAGGGCACGCCGCTGCTGTGCCTGCACACCGCCGGCTCCGACGGAAGGCAATACCGCGCGCTGATGAACGACGCGCGCGTCACGGCCCGCCACCGCGTCATCGCCTTCGACATGCCCTGGCACGGCAAATCGTCGCCGCCGGCGGGCTGGCACAATGAGGAATACCAGCTGACCTCGGCGCAATACACCGCCATGATCCTCGAGATCGCGGCCGCGCTCGAACTCGACCGGCCGATCGCGATGGGCTGTTCGATCGGGGGCCGCATCGCGCTGCATCTGGCGCTCGAACATCCCGAACGTTTCCGCGCCATCATCGGCCTGCAGGCCGGCGCCCATGTCGATCCCTATTACGACCTGAATTTCCTGCACCGGCCCGACGTCCATGGCGGCGAAGTCGCCGCCGCCATCGTCTCCGGCCTGGTCGGCCCCGACGCGCCCGACGGCGAGCGCTGGGAAACACTGTGGCATTACATGCAGGGCGGCCCCGGCGTCTTCAAGGGCGACCTCTATTTCTACAAGCTCGACGGCGACATCCGCGGCCGCGTCGCGCAGATCGACACCGGCAAATGTCCGCTGTTCCTGCTGTCGGGCGAATACGACTATTCCTGCACGCCGGAAGAAACGCTCGCGGTGGCGGGCAGTATTCCCGGCTGCGAGGCCACCATCATGCAGGGTCTCGGCCATTTTCCGATGAGCGAAAATCCGGCGGA
>NZ_JAUYQU010000060.1 GCF_030697065.1 Bradyrhizobium sp. | reverse complement strand
GCGAGCAGGACCCGATCCGCACCGTGCGCGGCGCCGGCTACGCGCTGGACGACCGGTTCGCGAAAGCGGCGGAGTAATCATCAGCCGTCGTCCCGGCCAAGCGAGCGCAAGCGAGCGCTGAGCCGGGACCCATACCGCGTGATCTATCGATTCAAGAAATCTGTTTGACGATCGGTCGTAACCACAACGGCCTGTGGTTATGGGTCCCGGCGCGGTGGCCGGGACGACAGCTGCTGGATTTGTCGTCTGCTCCCGCACCGTCATTGCGAGCGTAGCGAAGCAATCCATCGGGCGGCATAACGTGAAGCTGGATTGCTTCGTCGCAAGTGCTCCTCGCAATGACGGGGAACCTTACCTCGTCGGCTTCGGCGGCTGCCGGCGGCGGTCGCTGGCGGGCTGATAGGCGATCCGGGAGTGGTGTGCGCAATAGGGCAGGCTGGCCAGCGCGCGGCCGCCACAGAAGAAGAATTCCGAACTCGAGGGATCGCCGATCGGCCAGTGGCAGGTCGCCTCGTTGAGCTCCAGCAGCGACAGCCGCTGGCCCATCGGCACCACATTGTCGTAGGCGATCGGATCCGGCTCCATCTCGACGTCGTACGCATGGGCCAGCGCGGTGTTGCCGCGCGACACCGGGCGCTGAACCCGCATCATCTGCTGGGCGGGCCGGGCCTTGCGCTGGCGCGGGGCTGCCGAGGAGGGGCTCTTGGCGCGGCCGGAAAGGCCGAGCCGGTGGACTTTGCCGATTACGGCGTTGCGCGTCACATTTCCGAGCTCAGCAGCAATCTGGCTGGCGGAAAGTCCGCCCTCCCAGAGCTTTTTCAGTTGCTCGACGCGATCGTCGGACCAGGTCAATACCGTCATCGCACTCTTCCCTTCGCATAGCGCCGGCCAGCATGAGGACGGCGCCGCGATGCCAAATCTCAAAAATCCCTGCGGGCAGAATCCCTTACCCCTCGCCGGGCGGCATGGGCGCGCCCGAACGTGTTACGCTGACAGCACTACGAGAGGATCAGAACCGCCGCACGAGATGTCGTACCCGACAGCGCAGAAGCTACAATATGGCGTGACTCCGGCGCAAGAGTCAGCATGGTTGCATCCACATGTTCCGTCGCCCACACCGGAATCCTACGGATGTTTTCGGCCTTTGCGTGACCGGTTGACAGTTATCGCGCCACGCCTAGAATGGTTCCCACGTGCCGCCCCGAAAAGGCGGCACGTTTTGTTTTCCGGGCTGGTTGTGGCTGCGATTGCGCCCATACGCACCATAGCGGGCTCCAACCCTAAGTGATCGCCATGCCTGATAGCGCGACGTCGCATCTGCTTCCCGTATTTGCCCGGGTCGATCTCGGTTTCGAGCGCGGCGAAGGCGCCTGGCTGATCTCGACCAACGGCGAGCGCTATCTCGATTTCACCAGCGGCGTCGCGGTCAATGCGCTCGGCCATTGTCATCCGCATCTGGTCGCGGCCCTGCAGGAGCAGGCCACCAGACTGTGGCACATGTCGAACCTGTTCAAGAGCCCGGATGGCGACCGGCTCGCCGCGCGGCTTTGCGAGCAGAGCTTCGCCGATTTCGTCTTCTTCTGTAATTCCGGCGCCGAAGCGATGGAATGCGCGATCAAGGTCGCGCGCCGCTATCACGCCGCCAGGGGCAAGCCCGAGCGCTTCCGTCTCGTCACCTTCGAAGGCGCGTTCCACGGCCGCACGCTCGGCACATTGGCCGCGACCGGCTCCGCAAAGTATCTCGAAGGTTTCGGGCCGCCACTGGACGGTTTCGACCAGGTCGCCCATGGCGATATCGAGGCCGTCAAGAAGGCGATCGGCCCCAACACCGCGGGCATCCTGATCGAGCCGGTGCAGGGCGAGGGCGGCGTGCGCTCGGCGCCGAATGCCTTTTTCAAGGCGTTGCGCGAGCTTTGCGACCAGCACGGCATGCTGCTGATCTTCGACGAGGTACAGACCGGCATGGGCCGCACCGGCGACCTCTTTGCCTACAAGCGCCTGGGCGTCACGCCCGACATCATGCCATTGGCAAAAGCGCTCGGCGGCGGTTTCCCGATCGGCGCGTGCCTGACCACGGCGGAAGCGGCGTCCGGCATGACGCCGGGTTCGCACGGCTCGACCTTCGGCGGCAATCCGCTGGCGATCGCAGCGGCCAATGCGGTGCTGGACGTGATGCTGAAGCCCGGCTTCTTCGACCATGTGCAGAAGATGTCGCTGCTGCTGAAGCAGAAGCTGGCGTCGGTGGTGGATCGCTATCCCCACGTGCTGTCGGAAGTGCGCGGCGAGGGACTGCTGGTCGGCGTCAAGGCCGTGGTGCCCTCGGGCGATCTCGTCAACGCGCTGCGCGACCAGAAGCTGCTCACGGTCGGCGCCGGCGACAATGTCGTGCGGTTCCTGGCGCCGCTGATCGTGAGCGAAGCCGAGATCGCGGAGTCCGTGCAGTGCCTTGAGCGCGCCTGCGTGGCGTTGTCGGGCCAGGTGCAGAAGGCGGCGGGGTGATGAGCAAGGCTCTGAACCATTTCCTCGATTTGAACGAGATTCCGACGAGGGAGCTGCGCAGCATCCTCAGCGCCAGCGTCGCCATGAAGGCGAAGCTGAAGGCGCAGAAGAGGCAGGACGTCAAGCCGGTCAGGCCGCTCGAGGGCAAGACGCTGGCGATGATCTTCGAAAAGCCCTCGACCCGCACCCGCGTGTCGTTCGACGTCGGCATGCGCCAGCTCGGCGGTGAATCGATCATGCTGACCGGCGCCGAGATGCAGCTCGGCCGCGGCGAGACCATCGCCGACACCGCGCGCGTGCTGTCGCGCTACGTCGACGCCATCATGATCCGCATCCTCAACCACGAGGCGCTGCTGGAACTGGCCGCGCACGCCACCGTGCCGGTCATCAACGGGCTGACGCGGCGCTCGCATCCCTGCCAGGTGATGGCGGACCTGATGACCTTCGAGGAACATCGCGGGCCGATCGAGGGCCGCACCGTGGCCTGGACCGGCGACGACAACAACGTGCTGGCGTCGTGGGCGCATGCGGCGGAGCGCTTCAGGTTCAGGCTGAATATCGCGACACCGCCGCAGCTGGCGCCGAAAAAGCCGATGAAGGACTGGATCAAGGCGACCGATGCGCCGGTCGTGCTCGGCACCGATCCGGAGGCCGCGGTGCGCGGCGCCGATTGCGTGGTTACCGACACCTGGTTCTCGATGGGCGACAAGGAAGGCAAGCATCGCCACAACATCCTGAAGCCCTACCAGGTCAATGCAAGGCTGATGTCATTGGCGAAACCCGATGCGCTGTTCATGCACTGCCTGCCCGCCCACCGCGGCGACGAGGTCACCGACGAGGTGATCGACGGCCCGCAGTCGGTGGTGTTCGACGAGGCCGAAAACCGCCTGCACGCCCAGAAAGGCATT
>NZ_JAUYQU010000035.1 GCF_030697065.1 Bradyrhizobium sp. | reverse complement strand
AGAGGCGCCGCCCCCCTTGGCTATCCCGCACGCTCTTCAGCTAGCCGCGCTTTCAGCACTCGAAGAAACACGACGGGAAGGCTTCTCGGCAGGCTTGGTTGTTCTCGCGACGGGACTTGGAAAGACATGGCTTTCCGCATTTGACAGCGGTAGGCCGGAATTCCATCGCGTTCTCTTCGTGGCTCATCGTGAGGAGATACTGAACCAAGCAATTGAAAATTTCCGACGTATCCGACCGAATGCCTCCATCGGGCGGATGAACGCTTCGCAAAAGGATGGTGACGCAGACCTGCTTTTCGCGTCGGTGCAGACACTTGGCCGGGCAGAGCATCTCAATCGATTCTCGACGACGGCCTTCGACTACATCATCATTGACGAATTTCATCACGCCGCCGCGACTACTTACCGGCGCATTATTGATTACTTCCAGCCTAAATTCCTTCTTGGGCTTACCGCGACGCCTGAGCGCATGGACGGTGGCGACCTTCTCGCTCTTTGCCAAGAGAACCTCGTCTTTCAAGCGTCGGTCCCCGACGGAATTTCAGCAGGTTTGCTCTGCGCCTTTCAATATTTTGGCGTTCCGGATATCGTCGATTACGCCAACATTCCATGGCGTAACGCACGCTTCGATCCTACCGAGCTTACGGCGGCGGTAGCAACCGATGCTCGCGCGCAAAACGCTCTCGAACAATTCCGTAAGCATGGCGCTAAACGCTGCATCGCATTCTGCTGTTCACAGCGGCATGCCAATTTCATGTCGGAATTTTTCAATGGCCGCGGTTTGCGGACAGTTGCCGTTCATGCCGGCAATGACAGTTCGCCCCGAACTACGTCGCTTACTCAACTTGCGAACGGGGAGCTTGATGTCATCTTCTCGGTAGACATGTTCAACGAGGGGGTCGACGTCCCAAACATCGATACAATACTTATGCTGCGTCCTACCGAATCGACGGTAATTTGGATGCAGCAATTCGGCCGCGGCCTACGTAGGGCACCGAATAAGCCATTTTTAAAGGTCATCGATTACATCGGAAACCACCGATCGTTTCTTATGAAGTTGCAATCTGTTGCGGCCGTCGCGGGCAAGAATGCGAACAGCATTGGCGCTCTCAGAAATATTCTCGACGAGGTCATTCGGCAGGAATTTGACCTGCCGGAGGGTTGTGCCGTCACCTATGAACTCGAAAGCATCAAAATACTCGAAGAACTGCTGAAGCCCAACCGGCCGGAGGCAGCACTTGAGGCCTTCTACAGCGGCTTCCTTGAACGGCACGATGTCCGTCCGACTGCAGTTGAAGCCTTTCACGAAGGCTTCAATCCCCGCGGCAACAGTGAGCGCTCGTGGCTAGGCTTTGTATCTCGGATGAATGGCCTGTCGAGGGACGAAGTTGCTGCGTTTTCGCAATCTCGTGCATTCCTAGACAGCATTGAGAAGATAGATACTACCCGCAGCCACAAGATTATCTTACTGCTCGCCATGAGTTCGGCCGATGCAATACCCGGCGAAATTGACATCGATACGCTTGTCGAACAGGTTGCTAAGCTGGCCGCTCGATACTTGAAAGTCCGTAGAGACTTCTCGCTAGACATTGATGACACGAAAAGTTTACGCCGCCTGCTCGTTGACCGGCCCATCCGCGACTTGGTTGGAGGTCAAGGCACTGGCGAGACGTCCTATTTTAAGTTCGAACGCGATCGCTTATCGACGAATTTCGAAGCCAGCGATGCCGCCCCACTTAAAGATCTCCTTCGTGAGATCTTGGATTGGCGCCTTGCGCAGTACCTTAGCCAGCATGCTCCTGACGATCCAGCCGCCGATATCATGTGCCGAGTGTCTCGCGACGACGAACACCCGGTACTGGTTCTCCCCAGTGCCGCAGCGTCCCTTCATCTTGAGCTTGGACCAGTTCCTGTCGAGATCGACGGAGTCACTTACGAGGCTTTGATCACAAGAGTCGCCATCAATGATGTTCGAAAGCCGGGCGATAAGATGAACCTGCTGCCGGGAATATTGCGTGGTTGGTTTGGGGACGACGCAGGACTTTCATCGCGCGGAGAGCGCGTTAGGCTAAAACGTGATCCATCCGGCTTCAGAATGGAAGCACTACGAACGCGGCCTGCTGGTGAGGGGCTGCGGATCTGGGAGCGATATGCACGCGACGCGATAGCACCTGCCTTTGGTCTTACTTTCAGCCAAGCAATCTGGAACGCTGGTTTTGTCGTCCAAGATCCAGAAGTCTTTCTGCTGGTTACCTTGGCGAAGGGCGATATGAACACAGACCATCGATACGTGGATCGTTTCGTATCCGACCGAGAGTTCGCTTGGCAGAGCCAAAACCGCACCACACAGTCTTCGAAGCACGGGCAAATTCTTAGCAATCACGCGTCGCAGGGAAAGCGCGTTCATCTCCTCGTGCGACCAACCAAGAAGACCGGTTCAAAGCCGACGCCGTTCTATTACTGTGGCGAAGTTGACTTCGTTTCCTGGGAAGGCGATGCACCGATTTCCATAAAATGGCGATTGCGTGAAGCAGTCCCGTCTGCACTCCATGGTGCGCTCGGCGTGCCTTCATAGAGGGGAGGACCCATGCGACGCTCGACCGCTGGTGATGGTCCGGGCATGTGAATTCCCGAATTCCCGCCTCCAGTAATACACGTCCTCGTCCCACCTTGCCGCTTGGCCCCCTCACCCGCCTTCTGATATCCATACCCCCGAAACCGGGATCATATTGCCGATGAACCATTTCCCCACCCTGCTCGCCGCCGCCCTCCTCCTGGCCTCTCCCGCGTTTGCCGCAGAGGAGCCGGCCGAGGCGGCGCCGAAGGGCGCCGCGGTTACCGTGATCAAGGCGGCCAAGGCCTGTTTTTCCGATATCGTCGACGTTTCCGGCATCCTGATCGCGCGGGAGGAGACCTCGGTGCGCTCGGAGCGGCCGGGGCTGAAGGTGGCGGAAGTGCTGGCGGAGCCCGGCGACACCGTCACCGCCGGCCAGTTGCTGGCCCGGCTGGCGCTGCCCGAGGGCGGGCTGACGCTGGTGGCGGCACCGATCGCGGGGCTGGTCTCGACCTCCACCGCGGTGGTGGGCTCCGTGGCGGGGGGCAAGGGCGAGGCGCTGTTCACCATCATCGCGCGCAGCGAATTCGACCTGGTCGGCATGGTGCCGGTGGGCGATATCCCGAAACTCGCGGTCAACCAGACCGCGCGGATCAAGATCATCGGCGTCGGCGAGGTCGAGGGCCGGGTGCGCCGGGTGGCCGCGACCATCGAGCCCAACAGCCAGCTCGGCCAGGTGTTCGTCGGCATCACCCAGCCGCGGCGGCTGCTGGTGAATGCATCCGGCCGGGCGCAGATCAAGACCGGGCAGAGCTGCGGCATCTCGCTGCCGCTGACAGCGATCCTCTACAGTTCGGCCGGCACCGTGGTGCAGGTGGTGCGGCGGGCGCGGGTCGAGACGCGGCAGGTCGAGGTCGGGCTTATGTCGGCCGGCCAGGTCGAAATCCGCCGCGGCCTCGAGGAAGGCGACACCGTGGTCGCCCGCGCCGGCGCGCTGTTGCGCGAAGGCGATCCGGTGCGACCTGTGACGGCGAGCGTGGATGTGAAGAAGTAGGGGGAAGGGTTGTCGAAGTCTCGATCCCGGCATTCCGGGATAGTGCGTTAGCAGCAGACCTCAGGGGCGCAATTGCGCACCGGTGAATCCCGGGATTCCGGGTTCGATGTTTCGCATCGCCCCGGAATGACGAAGCTTGTTCAGCTGCCGGCCTTGACGTTCGCGGCGGTGCTGAAGCTGAGGTCTTCCGGCAGCGAGGAGGACACCGAGGGCACCTGTTCGCCGTCGGTGGCGCGGGAGATGGCGTGGCGGGTCTTGTTGAAGGCGGCTTCGACGCCGGCGAGCTGCGGGGTCAGCTCCTTGAGCAACTCGGTCATCAACACGCTGTTGGCGCCGTTCGAATCGTCGGCGACCTTGCCCGGCGACGCCGAAGTCAGGATCAGCGCATTGTCGGGGGCGGCGATCGGGGCGAGGCCGTGGGAATAGGTGCGGAAACGGCGCTCCCACGGATTGCGCCGGGAGGCGTCGACCACGACCAGCTTGGCGCGGGCGCCCTTTTCGCTGACGGCTTCCAGCACCGATTCGATGCTGACGCCGTCGCGCCGCACGTCGGCTTCCTTCCAGATCTTGGCGTCGACCGGGATCATGTAGCTCTGGCGGCGGGCCTGCACGCCGTAGCCGCCGAAATACAGCATGACGACGCTGTCCGGCCTGACCTTCGACTGCAGGCGGGCGACGGCGCGGCGCATGTCGTCCTTGCTGGCGTCCTCGACGACGTCGACGTCGAAGCCGCTGCTGCGCAGCTTGGCGGTGAGCGCGCGGGCGTCGTTGATCGGCTGCGCCAGCGGCGCATTGGCGTCGGGATAGTGGCCGTTGCCGATCACCAGCGCGATCTTCGAGCCCCTGGCGGCGGCGGCATCATTCTGCCCGGACGCGATCGCCTTGCCGGCGTCGAGCGCGCGCTTGTTCAGCGCGGCGTGCGCTCCGAGCCCCAGCGACACCGTGGCCACCAGCACGGCGGCAATGGTGAGGCTGCGGCGGGAGATGCTGATCTGCCGTAGGTTCATCGCGGTTCATTCCTGCTCACCGGCACAGGCGCGCTTGATTGGTCGCGCCAGACGCCGATTAGGTTTGAGGAGTTGCCGGGCGGTGTGCCGCCCGATTGCGCTCTATTTGCGGCATCGCAACAAAGAAAGCATTAACCCGCCGGGCCCTGGCCGGCAACCTCGTTTGGCGAATGCGGGCCCTGCGGGCCGCGCGTGCGATAAAATTCCTCCAATATTGCAAATGGTTACCAGGGAGGCTCCTTGTGGCTCCCGGCACTCTTGCGGGCGGCCGATGACGCCGAAATGGCTGTTTTTTCCGTGATCCCGGTCACATTTGTATTCCCCGGGATTTCGTATAGGTTTTCAAGGGCTTATAAGGTTGGGGATTTTGCCGGTTTCGCGGGTTCGGCGCGGCCCGGGGGGACGCGCAACAGCGCGGCTGGGCAAGAAATTCATGACATTTCATCGCATCGCCGGGGCCGCCTACCGCGCCGTGACGGCAGCCAAGGACGGCCCGTCGCTGTACGACGTCTGCGACCCCCTGCTGCTGAAATATGCCGGCGGCGACCCGCATCTCGGCAAGTTCTATCGTACCGCGCTGGGCAATCCCGCGCTGCGGCCGCTGCTGCGGCGGACCGGGCTGAGCGAATTGCGCGACGAGGCGCGATTGCAGCGGCTGCGCGACGCGCTGGGCCAGGCACGCGACCATGCCGAGCCGGACTGGGCCGCGATCGGCGCGCCGGTCGCCGATCTCGTCGATACCATCGAGCTTGCGCATCCCAGGCCGCCGGCCGGGCCGGCGCCGGCGCGCCCGCCGGACATGGCGCAGATCGAGGGCACGATCCGAAGCTGCGCCGCGCATCTGTTGAAATCCTTCCGCAGCAACGGGTTCATTCCAACCTATGCCGCCTTCAACCTGATCGGCGACGCCGACCTGCGCGGCCGCGAAATGCTGATGGCGCTGACCGGGCTGAATTCGCGCGGCTACAAGAACTCGACGCTGCTGTTCAACCTGGCGCGGGTGTTCATCGCGCGCTCGCCGGCGCGTGCGCTGATCAACCCGCCATGGAAGGGGATCGCCGAGCCGATGTGGGAGCCGATGCAGATCCGGCACCGCTCGGCCTATTACGACGCGTTCTTCACCGAGGCGCTGCTGAGCTTTGCCGAGACCGGCCTCGCCTCGCCCGACCAGGCCAATGCGTCGCGCCGCGCCATCACCGAGATGGTGGATTTCTGCCTCACCACCAGCGCCGAGGACGTGCGCTCGCATGACGGCTCCATCGTCCGCGTGATCACCGCGCTGGCGCCGCTGCCGCATCCGCGCTTTTCGAAGTTCTTCGCCCAGATCAAGCAGGACCTCGGCTTCGGCATCTACGTGCCGGACTGCGACACCACGGCCTGCGCGTTCTCGGCGGCGACCCAGGCCGGCGCCACCGATCCGATCCTCGACCAGCCCTTGCTGGATTTCTATGCCGGCTACCAGGTGGCGGAAGGCGCCAACGAGCCCAAGGTCACCGTGCCGCTGAACGACAATATCGATTACGAGGGCGGCGTCGTCACCTGGATCGACAATCTCAGGGGCGAGCGGCCGTTCGGCAACGATCTCGATCCGACGCTCAACCTCGATATTCTCGAGGTCAGCTTCCGCAATCTGGCGCGGTGGAAAGTGCTGGAAACGCCGGCGCGGCTTGCGACCGCTCACCGCATCATCGGCTTCCAGAAGCGGCTGGTGCTGAGCGGCGCCTTCGCCAATCCGCGCTCGCATATCTATTATCTGCCGGAGCTGTATTGCGCCTATTTCGGCCGCTGCTACGCCGCCTTTACCGCGCTGCCGCCCGCCGGGCAGGCCGCCATCGATCCCGACGGCACGTTCGGGCTGGTCCGCGAAAAAGTGCTGGCCTATGTGCAGGGCGAGCTGATCGCGCACGAGATGAACGCCTTCGATGCGGCGCTGGCGCTGATCGCGCTCGGCCATCTCGGCGCGCCGCTCGCGGCCTTCGCGCCGGCACTGCATTGCATCGCCGAAAGTGTCGGCGAAGGCGGCAGACGCGGGCCGTTCAAGGCCTATGAGTGGAACAAGATGAAGACCCCGACCCGGATCCTGGTCGGCGGCCCCGAAGTCACCTCGGCCTTCGTGCTGATGGGCCTTGCGCTGGCGCGCCGCGCGATGATGGCGGGCGGGCGCAACTAATCACCGACCGTCATACCCCGCGAAGGCGGGGTATCCAGTACGCCGCGGCTTCTCGGCTCTACCGCTGCCGCCTCTGGAATACTGGATCACCCGCTTTCGCGGGTGATGACAGCCGAGTTCGTTCTCGCGTTAAGTTGAAAGCATCCGTAGTTTCCCGCGCTGGTACGGCAGCCCAATCCGCACCACAATCGCGGCGTTTGATTGGACGATTCCTCATTTTAGACGGCCCCTGTTCATGAAATTCCTGATTGCGCTGTTCGCATTGCTGCTGCCTGCGATCGCCGACGCCGCCGACATAACCGGCGTTGCCAGGATCCGCGAGGCCGACCAGGTCCAGATCGGCAATTCCCGGATCCGGCTCGGCGGCATCGACGCGCCGCAACTGGACCAGCTCTGTCTCAACACCAAGGGCGAGCGCTGGAGCTGCGGCGCCGCGGCGCGCGACGAACTGATCAAACATGTCGGCAACAGGAGCTGGAGCTGCACAAGGCGCCAGGTCGCCGACCGCCGCGGCCGCATCGTGGCGCGCTGCGCGGTCGACGGCGAGGACATCCAGAAATGGCTGGTCCGCAACGGCTGGGCGCTGGCCTATGCGCGGATTTCCCGTGACTACGAGGCGGACGAGAAGGCCGCGCGCGAGGCCAGGGCCGGGATGTGGCAGGGCGCCTTCATCGCGCCATGGGACTGGCGCATCCGCAACAAGAAGACGGCGATTCTCGGCGCCGTCAAACCGCCCGAGCAGGCGCGCGCGATCCTGCTGGCCTCGGCGTCGGGACCGGTGGCGCCCTCGCCCGATTGCACCATCAAGGGCAACGTCAACCGCTCCGGCGTATGCATCTATCACACGCCCTCCAGCCGCTGGTACGCCAAGATCCAGATGAAGATCAGCAAGGGCACGCGCTGGTTCTGTTCGGTCGAGGAGGCCGAAGCCGCAGGCTGCCGCGAGACCCGCAGGTAGCGCCGTGAAGCGCGCCGCGTGGCTGTTGCTGTCGCTCGTCATCGCCTACACGCTGTCCGCCTAT
Organism: Bradyrhizobium sp.; assembly: GCF_030697065.1. GTDB lineage: Bacteria > Pseudomonadota > Alphaproteobacteria > Rhizobiales > Xanthobacteraceae > Bradyrhizobium. The sequence goes on along the minus strand of NZ_JAUYQU010000035.1, from coordinate 12,172 downwards.
GTCGTGCTGCCGGCGTTCTGGACCCATTACGAGCACCAGCAAGGCCTCGCCGAGCTGCCGATGGTGACGCGAACGGCGCAGGACATTCCGGGCGATCCCATCAATGTCGGCCTGGTCGGCGACAACCAGGACCTGCTCTGCGCCATGCATGCCGCCGGCTGGTATCCGGCCGATCCGGTCACGCTGAAAACGTCGGTCGAGATCGTCGGCAGCGTGCTGCTCGACCGGCCCTACCGCGATGCGCCGGTCAGCAACCTTTACTATCTCGGCCGCCGCGAAGACCTCGCCTTCGAGAAGCCGGACGGGCGCAGCCCCGATCGCCGTCACCATGTGCGGCTCTGGAAGGTGCTCGAGCTGGGCGAGGAAAAGCGGCCGGTCTGGCTCGGCGCCGCGACCTTCGATCGCAGCGTCGGCATCAGCCACTACACCGGCGCCGTCACTCACCACATCGATGCCGATGTCGACGCCGAGCGGCAGTTTCTCGCCGACGATCTGGAGACGGCGGCGATGGTGCAGGCGAAATACCAGGTCACCGGCGTGGGGCCGACATTGGCCGGGCGCAATGGCGGCGGCGATCGCTATTACACCGACGGCGAGGTCTGGCTGCTGCGGCTGGTCGAGGCCTGCCGCAAGCAGAGCGGCCCGGCCACGGTGATTCCAAGCCCGGCCGCGACCGAGATCAAGGACCGGATCTGGCAGGCGGTGGCGGGGGCGATAAGGCAGTGATGGGCTGATCCGGCATTGCGTGTGCGAAGCCGACGAGTGCGAATCTCTTGAGGCCGTCATTCCGGGATGGTGCGTTAGCACCAGACCCGGAATCTCGAGATTCCGGGTTCGATGCTGGCGCATCGCCCCGGAATGACGACCGCCTGGATTGCTTCGCTGCTCTCGCAATGACAGTTTCAATCGATTATCATCATGTTCCAGCCTGAATCTCCCGGTATCCACCGCGTCCCTGCCCAACAGCCTATCAAAAGGAAGAACAAGAATGACCGTTCGCGCGGGCCGGGAGTTTCTGGCGATCCCCGGGCCCACCACCATGCCCGACGAAGTGCTGCGGGCGATGCATCGTCCGGCGCTGGACATCTATTCCGCGGAAATGTTCGGCATGACCGACAGCCTGCTGCGCGACCTGTCGACGCTGTTTGCCACCAAGGGGCGCTCCTACATCTACATCGCCAACGGCCATGGCGCCTGGGAGGCCGCGCTCACCAATGTGCTGTCGCGCGGCGACAGGATCCTGGTGCTGGAGAGCGGACGGTTCGCGATCGGCTGGGGCCAGGCCGCCGCCGGCATGGGCGTCGAGGTCGAGGTGCTGAAGGGCGACTGGCGCCGCGCCATCCGCCCGGCCGAAGTCGAGGCGCGCCTGCGGCAGGACACGAACCACGAGATCAAAGCGATCCTCGCGGTGCAGGTCGATACCGCCTCGGGCGCCTATAACGACATCGAGGCGATCGGCAAGGCGATCAAGGCGGCGGGCCATCCCGCGCTGTTCATGGTCGATGCGGTGGCCTCGCTCGGCTGCATGCCGTTCGAGATGGACGCGTGGGGCGTCGACGTCGCGATGTCCGGCTCGCAGAAAGGCCTGATGGCTCCGCCCGGCCTCGGCTTCGTCGCCGCCAACGACCGCGCCCGCGAGGCGCACAAGACCGCGGGATTGCGCACGCCCTATTGGGACTGGACCGCGCGCGAAGGCAGCGAGCATTACCAGAAATATGCCGGCACCGCACCCGTGCACCTGCTGTTCGCGCTGCGCCAGGCCGTCGACATGCTGTTCGAGGAAAAACTCGACAATGTGTTCCTGCGCCATCGCCTGCTTGCCGAAGCGGTGCGCCGCGCGGTGGCGGTGTGGGCCGAGGGCCAGGTGCTCGGCTTCAACGTCGCCGAGCCGAACGAACGTTCCAACACGGTGACGACCGTGGTCATGTCCAACGGCCACGACCCGCTGGCGCTGCAGCGCTACTGCAAGGAAAAATGCGGCGTGGTGCTCGGCGTCGGCATCGGCGAACTCTCTGGACAGGCGTTCCGGATCGCCCATATGGGTCACGTCAACGCCCCGATGATTCTGGGTACGCTCGGCGTGATCGAAGTCGGGTTGAAGGCGCTGGGTATTCCGCACGGCAAGGGCGGTACCGAGGCCGCGATCGAGTGGCTGGGCGAAAGCGTGGGCGCGTAACGAAATCCCCGGCGCCGGGCGAACGAGGAACCAGTGACACAACCAACGAATAAAGTGCCCGCCCCGGTGGCGCCGCGCCGCCCGCATGCCTTCACCACCCACGGCATTACGATCGTCGACGATTATGCCTGGCTGAAGGACGCCAACTGGCAGGAGGTGCTACGCGCCCCTTCGGCGCTGCATCAGGATATCCGCAGCTATCTCGAGGCCGAGAACGACTACACCGAGAGCCTGCTCGGCCACACCGCGGCCCTGCAGAAAACCCTGGTGGCGGAGATGCGCGGACGCATCAAGGAGGACGATTCCAGCGTGCCCGCACCGGACGGGCCTTACGCGTATCTGCGCAAATTCCGCGAGGGCGGCCAGCACGAGATGTTCGGCCGCATGCCGCGAGGCGGCGGCGAGGTCGAGATCGTGCTCGACGGCGACAGGCTGGCGGCCGACCACAGCTATTTCAGGTTCGGCGGCAGCCGGCACTCGCCGGATCACGGGCTCGTGGCCTGGAGCGCCGACATCAAGGGCTCGGAATTCTTTTCCATCCGGGTGCGCGACTGGACGACGCGCGCGGACCATGACGACGTCGTCGAGGAGACCGACGGCGCGGTGGTGTGGAGCGCGGACAGCCGGAGCTTCCTCTACGTCAAGCTCGACGACAACCACCGCCCGATGCAGGTCTGGCGGCATCGCCTCGGCACCCCGCAGGCCGACGATGTGCTGGTCTACGAAGAACAGGATGCCGGCTGGTTCACCCATATCCATGAGAGCGCCAGCGGACGGTTCTGCGTGATCGCCGGCGGCGATCACGAGACCTCCGAGCAGCGGCTGGTCGATCTGGCCGATCTTTCCGCGCCGCCGATTCTGATCGCGGCCCGCGAGGAAGGCGTGCAATATTCGGTGAACGACCGCGGCGACGAGCTGTTCATTCTCACCAATGCCGACGGCGCCATCGACTTCAAGGTGGTCACCGCGCCGCTCGCTGCGCCGGCGCGCGCCAACTGGCGCGACCTGATCCCGTATCGCGAGGGCGTCTATATCATCGACGTCGAACTCTATGCCGGGCACATGGTGCGGCTGGAGCGCGAACATGCGCTGCCCGCCATCGTCATCCGCGACCTCGCGACGTCGGAAGAGCACGCCATCGCGTTCGACGAGACGGCCTATTCGCTCGACACCATGGGCGGCTATGAATTCGAGACGACGAACCTGCGGTTCTCCTATTCGTCGATGACGACGCCGTCGGAAGTCTACGATTACGACATGGCGGGCCGCACCCGCACGCTGCGCAAGCGCCAGCAGATCCCGTCCGGCCATAATCCGGCCGACTACGTCACCACCCGCATCATGGCGACCTCGCATGACGGCGCGCAGGTCCCGGTCTCGATCCTGCACGCCAGGGATTTGCAGCGCGACGGCAGCGCGCCGCTGCTGCTGTACGGCTACGGCTCCTACGGCATGGCGATGCCGGCGTCGTTCTCCGCCAACCGGCTGTCGCTGGTCGACCGCGGCTTCGTCTATGCGATCGCCCATATCCGCGGCGGCGCCGACAGGGGCTGGGGCTGGTACCTCGACGGCAAGCGCGAGAAGAAGACGAACTCGTTCGATGATTTTTCGGCTTCGGCGCGCGCGCTGATCGAGGCGAACTATACCAGCGCAAGGCGCATCGTCGGCCATGGCGGCAGCGCCGGCGGCATGCTGATGGGGGCGGTCGCCAACCGGGCCGGCGAACTGTTCGCCGGCATCGTCGCCGAGGTGCCGTTCGTCGACGTGCTCAACACCATGCTCGACGACACCCTGCCGCTGACGCCGCCGGAATGGCCGGAATGGGGCAACCCGATCGAGAGCGAAGCGGATTTTCGCACCATTCTGTCCTACTCGCCCTACGACAACATCGCGGCGAAGGATTACCCGAAGATCCTCGCGATGGGCGGGCTGACCGACCCGCGCGTCACCTACTGGGAGCCCGCCAAATGGATCGCGCGGCTGCGCGCCACCATGACATCGGGCGGCCCGGTCCTGCTGCGCACCAACATGGGCGCCGGCCATGGCGGCGCCTCGGGCCGGTTCGACCGGCTCGAAGAAGTCGCGATCGCCTATGGCTTTGCGTTGTGGGCGGTCGGGATGGCGGAGAAGGGCGAGGTCTCGTAGCCCGGATGGAGCGAGCGGTCGGCGACGCCAGCGCCGATCGCTGGCGCAATCCGGGGGCAGCGCTGATGAAGCAACCCGGATTGCGCCGGTGGGTGCGCGTGCGCGCGACCCGCCGGCTCCATTCATGCTACGTTCCTTCTCGTGCTCACACCGCCGGCTATCGTCCCGTCGCCTTCCGCCAGGCCGCGAAATCGACCAGGGTCTGCTCATCGGTGGCGGGGTAGAGCCCGAAGATGCCGCGGCCCTTTTGCACCTGTTCGGTGACGAAATCCTCAAACGCCGTCATCTCGAAAGCTTCGTTGGCGATTTCATCGGCGAGATGCGCCGGGATCACGATCACGCCGTCGCTGTCGCCGAGAATGACGTCGCCGGGGAACACCGGCGCATCGCCGCAGCCGATCGGACCGTTGATCTCGATCGCCTGGTGCAGCGTGAGATTGGTCGGCGCGCTCGGCCGGTGGTGAAAGGCGGGAAAGCCGAGTTTGGCGATCTCCGCCGAGTCGCGAAAACCGCCATCGGTGACGACGCCGGCGACGCCGCGCTGCATCAGCCGCGTCACCAGAATGGCGCCGGCCGACGCGGCGCGGGCATCCTTGCGGCTGTCCATGACCAGCACCGCGCCCGGCGGACAGTCTTCCACCGCCTTGCGCTGCGGATGCGAGCGATCGCGGAACACGTCGAGCTTGTTGAGATCCTCGCGCGCCGGCATGTAGCGCAAGGTAAAGGCCTCGCCGACCAGCGTCGGCTGACCGGCACCCAGCGGGTGCACGTCCTGAATGCACTGGGTCCGAAAGCCGCGCTTGAACAGCGCGGTGGCCACGGTGGCGGTGGAGATGGTCTTCAGTCTGGCACGGGTGGCATCGCTGAGTTTGGTCATGATTCTCATCCCCTTGTCATTCCGGGGCGCGCGAAGCGCGAACCCGGAATCTCGAGATTCCGGGTTCGATGCTGCGCATCGCCCCGGAATGACGGTTGGCTAGTAAATCGAGGGCTCATCGACCGGCTTGCCGAAGCCGGTTTCGAGGAAGTCGAAATCGCAGCCCTCATTGGCCTGTTTGATGTGTTTGGTGAACATCCAGCCATAGCCGCGCTCGTAGCGCCGCTCCGGCGGCTGCCATTCGGCGCGGCGTTTGGCCAGTTCCGCTTCCGGCACATCGAGATTGATGGTGCGCGCGGCGACATCGAGCGAGATGCGGTCGCCATTGCGCACCAGCGCCAGCGGGCCGCCGATATAGGACTCCGGCGCGACATGCAGGATGCAGGCGCCGTAGCTGGTGCCGCTCATCCGCGCATCCGACAGCCGCACCATGTCGCGGACGCCCTGCTTCACCAGTTTGGTCGGGATCGGCAGCATGCCCCATTCCGGCATGCCCGGCCCGCCCTGCGGCCCGGCGTTGCGCAGGATCAGCACATGGTCCGACGTGACGTCGAGATCGGGATCGTCTATCGCCTTCTTCATCGAGGGATAATCGTCGAACACCAGCGCGGGCCCGGTGTGCCTGAGGAAGCGCGGCTCGCAGGCGCTGGGCTTGATCACGCAGCCATCCGGAGCGAGGTTGCCCCTGAGCACCGCGAGCGCGCCCTCGGCATAGATCGGATTTTCGACCGTGCGGATGACGTCGTCATCATAGACCTCGGCGCGCGCGATGTTTTCGCCAAGTGTCATGCCGGTCACGGTCAAGACGTCGAGATGCAGATGCTGCCTGATCCGGCTCATCAGGGCGGGCAGCCCGCCGGCATAGAAAAAATCCTCCATCAGGTACCTGTCGCCGGAGGGACGCACATTGGCGATCACGGGCACCTTGCGGCTGGCGATCTCGAAATCGTCGAGCCCGATGTCCTGGCCGGCACGGCGCGCCTGCGCGATCAGATGGATGATCGCATTGGTCGAGCAGCCCATCGCCATCGCCACGGTGATGGCGTTCTCGAACGCCTTGCGGGTCTGTATTTCTTGCGGGGTGAGATCTTCCCATACCATCGACACGATCCGGCGGCCGCATTCCGACGCCATGCGGATGTGGCCGGCATCCGCGGCCGGGATCGAGGAAGCGCCCGGCAGCGTCATGCCGATCGATTCGGCGATCGCGGTCATGGTGGAAGCGGTGCCCATGGTCATGCAGGTGCCGTAGCTGCGGGCGATGCCGGCCTCGACATCGACCCAGTCCCTGTCGGAGATCTTCCCGGCGCGGCGCTCGTCCCAGTATTTCCAGGCGTCGGAGCCGGAGCCGAGGGTCTTGCCCTTCCAGTTGCCGCGCAGCATCGGGCCCGCCGGAAGGTAGATGGTCGGCAGGTTCATCGAGGTGGCTCCGAGCAGCAGCCCCGGCGTCGTCTTGTCGCAGCCGCCCATCAGCACCACCCCATCCACGGGATGACCACGCAGTAATTCCTCGGCGTCCATCGCCAGCATGTTGCGGTAGAGCATGGTGGTCGGCTTCAGGAAGGACTCCGACAGCGACAGCGCCGGCAATTCCATCGGGAAGCCGCCGGCCATCAGCACGCCGCGCTTGACGTCGTCGACCCGGCTCTTGAAATGCATGTGGCAGGGCTGCGCGTCCGACCAGGTATTCAGGATCGCGATGACCGGACGGCCCTTCCACTCCTCCGGAGCGTAGCCCATCTGCATCGCGCGCGAGCGGTGGCCGAAGGCCCTCAGATCGTCGGGCGCGAACCAGCGCGCGCTACGGAGCTGTTCGGGGGTCTTTTTCCTGTCGGTCATGTCAGCACCACTTCGCGGGACGGGCGTTGTCGCCATTTGATGTTATGACGGGTTTCGCAAAGAGCTCAACCCATCCTGCGGATCAGGACAGCGTGCCGCGGTTGCAAGCGAGGCATGGAAGGTCGGGTTTCCCGCGATCCGATCGCGATCACCGTCTGGGCTTCAGGAGAGTCGGAGTCGAACCAGGTCGAGATGTCCAGGATGGTGAAGATACCGCGAATCAGCCTGTACGACGCGAGCGCTTCATCGTGTCTGCTCTGAACCGTGCAGACGGGACAACTGATCGGCCATCGTATCAACAGAATCAACGCGTCGTCCACCTTTTCGAAATGCTTGCGTGTGAATGCAAATTCGGCAACCCTTTCGCGACTGGCTGGCGTTGATTCCAGATGCGAACCGGGGAGTTGGACTTGGCAAATATCCTGGTCGTGGACGACGACAAAGCAGTGCAGGCGACCATCCGGCTCTTGCTGGAGCGGGCCGGCCACGGCGTCGCCGTCGCCGGCGATGGCCGCAGCGGGCTGGCGATGTTCCAGACCGGCGCATTCGACCTGCTGTTCCTCGATATTTTCATGCCGGGAATGGACGGGCTGGAAACCATGCGGCTGGTTCACCAGCAGCAGCCGCGGATCCCGATCATCGTGATATCGGGAAATCCTGTTAGTTTCGCTTCCGGCCCGGATTTTCTGACCATGGCCACCAGGCTCGGCGCGGTCAGGAGCCTGCAAAAGCCCTTCAGGCCGGCCGCACTGCTGGCGGCCGTTGCGGATTCTCTTGAAGCCACGCAGCGCGCGTCTTCGATATCCTGGCCGCCGGCGCGGTTGCTTCCCGCCCATGAAGCGGAATAGCGTTGGTCCTCCCGGCCAACCGCGAACCGTGGCGGGATACACTGGTGCGAAACCCGGATGACGCTTGCAACCAGATTAGCCGTCGCGATGATCCTGCTGGTGGCGCTCGCGGTAACCGCGGTCGGATGGCTGAGCCATCGCGGCTTTGAACAAGCGGTCATTCCACGCGTCCTTGATCGTATGGAGGCGCATTCGCGGCTGATCGCAGCTGACCTGGAATCCTACGTCGCCGGAGTAAGTGGCGATATCGCCAGTTATCGAAACGCCGCTGCGCTGAACGGACTGATCCGCGCGCGCGTGGCAGGCGGCGTCGATCAGGCCGATGGCGTTTCCGAAGCTACATGGCGGGCACGGCTCACAACCGGTCTTGCGGGCGTGCTTGAAGCCAAACCCGCCTATTCCAAGCTTTGCATCATCGGCCTCGACGACGACCGGCGCGAAATCTTCCGTGTCGACCGCATGGGCCCGAACGGCGCGGTTCGGAATGTTCCCGAGCCGGAATTGCGCCGAAAGGCCGCGCCGCACTATTTCAACGCGACGATGCAGCTGCCGCCTGGCGAAATCCACGTCTCGCCGGTTGGCTTGGGTCGTGGCATGGTCGCCACCGCGACGCCGAATAACCCGACGCTGCACGTCGCGACGCCGATTTTCGCGCCCGGCGGCAAACCGTTCGGGGTTCTCCTCATCGAGATCAACATGCGGCCGGTGCTGGATCGCATCCGGTCATCGGCGCGGCCGGGTGCCGCAATCTACGCCGTCAACGGCCGCGGCGAGTATCTCGTTCACCCCGATCCGGCTCGAGAATTCAGCGCGCAGCCGGATTTGCCGACCGGATGGCAGAACGACTTCCCGGATCTGGCGGCATCGCTTGGAACAAGGCGGAGCATTGCGCAAGTCCAGACGGATCACACCGGACGGCGGGGCGGAATAGCACTCGCGCCCGCCATTTTGGTCGGCAAGGAATGGGTCGCCATCATCGAAGCCATTCCCAACGCCGTCTTCATGGCGCCGGCCGCGGCGATCCGGGATACTTCCCTGCTGGTCGGGCTGATCGCCATGCTGTGCGCGGCTGTCCTGGCCGTATTCATCGCGAGGACGCTGACCCGGCCGATCATTCAATTGACGGCGGCGGTCGAGGGCGCCGGCCGCGACGGGCCGGTGGCGATTCCGGTCGATGCGGGCGGCGAGACCGGCGTACTCGCGCGCGCCTTTGCCCGGGTGATGGGTGAAGCGAATGCCAAGACCGCCGCGCTCGAACACGAGGTTCAGGAGCATCGCCGTACCGAAGCCGCGCGCGACCATTACGCCACGCGCGAGCGCATCTTCAGCGCCGCCGTCGAATCCTCCATCGACGCCATCGTCACGAAATCCCTCGACGGCACGATCACCGGCTGGAATCCGGCGGCGGAACGCCTGTTCGGGTATCCCGCGACGGACGCGGTCGGACAGAGCATCAATCTGATCGTGCCGTCCATCCGCGCAGAGGAGGTGAGTGACATTCTGCGGCGGATAGGCTGGGGCGAAACCATCGAGAACTACGAAACCGAACGCCTGTGCAGGGACGGCAGCCTGGTCGAGGTTTCGCTCACCATTTCCCCGATCCGGGAACCGTCGGGATCGATCATCGGTGCATCGACCACCGCCCGCGACATCACGGCGAGTCGACGAACCGAGCAGGCCCTGCGCCAGCAGATCGAGGAACGACGCCGCATCTTCGACACCTCCCAGGACCTGGTTCTGGTGATCGACCCCAAGGCAGTCCTGGTCCAGGTGAGCCCGAGCTCGGAGACCATCCTGGGATACAAGCCGGTGGAAATGATCGGCCGCAATGCCAGCGAATTTCTCCATGCGGACGATCTTGAGATCAGCCGCGAGGAATTGCGTCTGGTGCGGCGCGGAAAGCCCGCGCGAAATACCGATTCGCGCTACATCCACAAGGACGGGCGTATTGTAACGCTGTCGTGGATGGGAGCATGGTCGGAGCCGGTCCAGAGGTACTTCTTCGTCGGCCGCGACATGACCCAAAGCCGGCTGGCGCAGGAAACCCTGCGCGAGAGCGAACAACTGGCGCGCGGCATCATCGATACCGCGCTCGACGCCTTCGTCCAGATCGACGAGAACAGCCGCATCCGAAACTGGAATTCTCAGGCGGAGAAAATCTTCGGCTGGTCGCACGATGAGGCGGTGGGTCAAAAGCTCGGCGATCTGATCATTCCGGAAATCCACCGGGCCGGCCACGCGTCGGGCATCGCGCGCTTCCTGAGCACCGGAGAAGGTCCGATCCTCGGCCGCCGCATCGAGATGGAGGCGCTGCGGAAAGACGGCAGAGAGATCAAGGTCGAGCTCAGCATCACCGCGTTGAAACGCCGTGACGGCTTCGTGTTCAACGGGTTCATTCGCGACCTGACCGACAAAATAGCGGCGGCGGACCGGATTCGACAGGCCGAAAAAATGGAAGCCGTCGGCCAGCTCACCGGCGGCATCGCCCATGACTTCAACAACATCCTGACGGTCATCACCGGAACCATCGGGATTCTGGCCGACGCCGTCGCGAAGGATCCGCAGCTCGCCGCCATCACGCGGATGATCGACGAAGCGGCGTCACGCGGCGCGGATCTCACCCAGCATCTGCTGGCCTTCGCCCGCAAGCAGCCGCTGCAGCCGCGGGAAACCGACGTCAATACACTGATCATCGACACCGCCAAGCTGCTGCGGCCCACGCTGGGCGAGCAGATCGATATCCAAACGGCGTTCGAAGACGAAGAATGCATGGCCACCGTCGATCCAAATCAGCTCGCGACCGCCATTCTCAATCTCGCGCTCAACTCCCGCGACGCGATGCCCAATGGCGGCAGGCTCATACTCGAAACCGGCATGGCCTTCCTCGACGACGGCTACGCCAGCCTGCACGACGACGTCCGGCCCGGGCGCTATGTGCTGATTGCCGTAAGCGACACCGGCGTCGGCATTCCCGCAGCCATGCTCGACAAGGTGTTCAACCCGTTCTTTACGTCGAAGGGTCCCGGCAAAGGCACCGGCCTCGGCCTCAGCATGGTCTATGGTTTCGTGAAGCAGTCCGCCGGGCACATCATGATCTACAGCGAGGAGGGCCACGGCACCACGATCAAGATGTATCTGCCGCCGGGCACCGGAGACCTGTCCGCGGCCGAAGGCGCACTCGCGGCGGCCGTCGAAGGCGGCCACGAAACCATCCTTGTCGTCGAGGACGACAAGCTGGTCAGGGACTATGTGCTGACCCAGCTGCATTCGCTGGGCTATGTCACGCTGGATGCGGCCAATGCGGCGGACGCGCTTGCGATCGTCGCAGGAGGCAATGCGTTCGACCTGCTTTTCACCGACGTGATCATGCCGGGAGCGATGAACGGCCGCCAGCTCGCCGACGAGTTGCAGAAGACCCGGCCCGGGCTCAAGGTGCTGTTCACCTCGGGTTACACCGAAAATGCGATCATCCATCACGGCCGGCTCGACTCCGGCGTGCTGCTGCTCGCCAAGCCGTATCGCAAGACGGATCTGGCCGCGATGATCCGCAAGGCCCTCGCCGGCTGAGAGGCCGGCGCAGGTGCCGATCGGCACGCGCCGGTTCAGCCGCGCGAGACGGTCATCACGATCCGGATGAGATCGGCCGCATTCCTGGCGCCGAGCTTCTTCATGATGTTGGCGCGATGGTCCTCGATGGTGCGCGGGCTGATTCCGAGATGGCGCCCGGCTTCCTTGTTGGAAGCGCCCGACGTGAACTGTTCCAGCACTTCGCGCTCACGCCGCGTCAACGGTTCCCGTCCCGGGAAATGCAGCGACGTGGTTCGTGATGCGGAGTTCTCTGCCTGCCGGCGTGCATAGGCCTCGATCGCCTCATCGAGCCGGGCCACGATTTCGCTGCCGCGGAACGGCTTCTCGATGAAATCCAGCGCACCGTTCTTGATCGCGCTCACCGCCATCGCGATGTCGCCCTGGCCGGAGATCATGAAGATCGGCGCGGGATAGTCCTCGCCGGAAAGTTCCTTCAGGATGTCGAGGCCGGATTTGCCGGGAATATTCACGTCGAGCAGCATACAGGCCGGCGTTCTCGTCCGCGCCACCGCCAGCAACGCGGCGCCGTCGGCAAAGCAGATCACCTGATAGCCGCCCGCCGACAACACCAGCGACAGGGTGTCGCGGATGGCGGGATCGTCGTCGACGACGAAAATTTCGCCTTTGGAAATAGAGTTCTCATCCATGTGCCAGTTCATCCACTGTGAGGACTCACATTCGCGGAACGATACTAAGCGG
>NZ_JAUYQU010000025.1 GCF_030697065.1 Bradyrhizobium sp. | reverse complement strand
GCACACGATAGGAGCCATCGGGCAAATGGGCGCGATGGCCTGCCTGCTCGTGTTGCTGACCTTCGTTCCCGCACCGACATCGCTTTCGGAATATTCCCTGATGCGCGGGGCGATGGGCGGCATCGCGACGTGGATATTCCTGCCGTCGCTTGGGCTCGTCTTGATTGCCGGCCTGTTGGCGATCGCCTTCAACCCCGGCTATCACAGCGCCGGCTGGGCCTGGGTCAAGCTCTTTTCAGGCATTCTGGTATTCGAGTGGGGCTTCGCGGCTATTCAGGGACCCATGCAACAGGAAGCAGAACTGAGCGCGCGCGCTTTGGCCAACGAGGTCGATCCGGCTACGCTCGCGGCATCGCTGGGCGCCGAATGGAAATCGCTCTGGATCTTGCTCGCGGTCGCGACGGCGAATGTGATCCTCGGCATCTGGCGGCCGCGTCTGACGAACCTTCCCGACTGATGCCGGTCATCGCGCGACGCGCTGTCGGGCATGCGAAGCCGTCGCGCGAGGCAGCCATCCGCGCGCCTCGAGAGCATCGACCAAGGTCAGATGGGCTTGCAGCGCGCCATCGCTTCGCTGCCATTGCGGCTCGTGCCGGGACTTGATGCGAACCATCGCCGCCACGGCGTCGTCGAGCGGCCTTTGCAGGCAGGATGCAAGTATCGCCATCCCGAATGCGGGTTCGGCGACCGCGGGTACCACAAGCTCCCGGCCGAGCATCGTCGCGCGAAGATCGTTCCAGAACCGGCTGCGCGTCCCGCCGCCCGTCAGCGACAGCCGGCCATCGGTCGGGAATCCCAGCAGGTCGAGATAGTCGAAGCAGAGTCGTTCGATGGAAGCGAGGCCAAGCGTGATGCCTAGAAACTTGTCGACCGGATCGGTTGGAGCTTCGGGGAGGAAGAACGCGGTCGCCTCACTCGCGATGAAGGGAAACCGTTCGCCCTTCGCGGAAGCCAGGGGATAGGCGAGGGCGCGCGAGCCGGTTCGCCGGTCCGCTTTCGCGGCGAGCGCATCGAGATCGGCGCCGGGAAGAAAATGCGTCAGCGCACCGGCGCCGGAGCTCGACGCCCCGCCGGGCAGCCACCGGCCTTCGGGCGACCGGTGCGAATAAACGACTCCGGCGGGATCCGGCAGCAACGCGTCGGTTGCTCCTTTGAGGATGAGCGTCGTGCCGAGGACGCTGTTCCAGCTTCCAGCCGATGTCGCGCCCGAGCTGAGTTGCGCCGCGCAGCCGTCCGTCATCCCGGCGACGATAGGTGTGCCTGCGGGAATCCCGGTATGCGCGGCGCCGGCGTCACCGACCGCGCCGATGCGGGCACCGGACCGCCGCAACTCGGGCAACACCTCATGCCGCACGCCCAACTGCTCCATGACAGCCGCATCCCATCGTAGCAACGCCGTGTCGCAGCCGGTTTTCAGGGCGTTGCTGGGATCCGACGGCAGCCGGGTTCCGGACAGCATGCCCGCGATGAAATCGGCCTGATGCGCGAGATACCGCTCGCCTTGATCGCTGCCCTTGCGCAGCAGCCACATCAGCTTGGGCAGGCCCCAGACGGATTGAATGCGCTGGTACCCCAATTTTTTCCACAGCGCCGCGCCGACGGCGTTGGCTTCATCACACTCGGCCAATGCGCGGGCGTCGTCATACATCAGAGCCGGCGTGAGCGCGCGGCCTTGCCCGTCCGTCAGCAGTACCGTGCCCGATGTGCCGCAGACGGCGACGCCGCGGATCCGGTGGGGCGCATCGATCGTCCGGCACATCGCGCGGCTGGCGTGACCGACCGCGATCCACCACTCCCCGGGGGGTTGCTCGTGCCGCTCCTCGAAGCGCATGCTGGATAGCGGATGAGCTCCGGAGCCGACAATGTCGCCGCTGCTTGTTGCGGCGATCGCCCGCACACCCTGGGTGCCGAGGTCGATTCCAACCCAGATGTCCTGCGCAGTTCCGTCGTTCATTGGATGCCGTCCAGGCCAGGGCATTCTATCTGTGCATGGGGTTGTTTTCGCGATTTTTGTGGAGGCCGCTGCGGCGGGCGCCGCGCCGCGTACGATTTGGGCGCTAAGTGCCTGTATTTGCGTTATATATGCAAACGCCATGGGCGAGCCATTGCACGATGGCGGAATCCGACGTAACCAGCCGCCTTCATCTGGATTAGGGCATGATCGACCGCAAGAACGGGCTCACTTACGCGGATTCCGGCGTCGATATCGATGCGGGCAACCGTCTGGTCGATCTGATCAAGCCGATGGTCCGCGCCACCGCGAGAGCCGGCGCCGACGCCGAAATCGGCGGCTTCGGCGGCTTGTTCGACCTCAAGGCCGCAGGCTTCAAGGATCCGGTGCTGGTGGCGGCCACCGACGGCGTCGGCACCAAAGTCAAGATCGCCATCGAGACCGGCCTGCATGCCGGCATCGGCATCGACCTGGTGGCGATGTCGGTCAACGATCTCGTCGTTCAGGGCGCCGAGCCGCTGTTCTTTCTCGACTATTTCGCCTGCGGCAAGCTCGATCCCGAGGCCACCGCCGCGATCGTGGCCGGCATCGCCGAGGGTTGCCGGGAATCCGGCTGCGCCCTGATCGGCGGCGAGACCGCGGAAATGCCGGGGCTCTACAAGGACGGCGATTACGATCTGGCCGGTTTTGCGGTCGGCGCCGCCGAACGCGGCACGCTGCTGCCGCGCGGCGATATCGCGCCGGGCGACGCGGTGATTGGGCTGGCCTCGTCGGGGGTGCATTCCAACGGATTTTCCCTGGTCCGCAAGATCGTAGAAGTGTCGGGTCTCGGATTCGATGCGCAGGCGCCGTTTTCGCCTGTGATGACGCTGGGCGGCGCGCTGCTGACGCCGACGCGGCTCTATGTCCGGTCATGCCTGCGCGCGATCCGCGAAACCGGCGGCGTCAAGGGCCTCGCCCACATCACTGGCGGCGGCTTCACCGACAACATTCCCCGGGTGCTCCCGAAGCATCTCGGCGTCGGCATCGACCTCGCGCGCCTGCCGGTGCTGCCGGTGTTCAAGTGGCTGGCCCAGCAGGGCGGCATCGCCGAACTCGAACTGCTGCGCACCTTCAACTGCGGCATCGGCATGATCGCCATCATCAAGTCCGACAGCATCGAGGAAGTCACCGCCATTCTCACCGAAGCCGGCGAGAGCGTCGCGCTGCTCGGCGAGGTGATCCCGGCCGAGGGCGACCATCGCGTGGTCTATAACGGGCATCTCGATCTCTCATGGTAAGACTTGCATGGTGAGGCCATGAAGCGCCGCGTCGCCATCCTGATTTCCGGGCGGGGATCGAACATGGCCGCGCTGATCGAGGCGGCAGACGCGAGCGATTTTCCGGCCGAGATCGTGGTCGTGATCTCCAACCGGGCCGATGCCGGCGGGCTGGAGCGGGCCAGGGCCAGCGGCATTCCGACCGTCACGATCGAAAGCAAGCCGTTCGGCAAGGACCGTGCGGCGTTCGAGACGGTGCTGCAAGCGGCGCTGGACCAGCACCGGGTCGAGTTGATCTGCCTCGGCGGATTCATGCGGCTGTTCACGGCCGCCTTCGTGCAGCGCTGGCATGGCCGGATGCTCAATATTCATCCTTCGCTGCTGCCGTCGTTTCCCGGCCTCGATCCGCAGGGCCAGGCGCTGCGCGCCGGCGTGAAGATTTCCGGCGCCACCGTGCATTTCGTCATTCCGGAAACCGATGCCGGCCCGATCGTGATGCAGGGCGCGGTCGCGGTCGCCGATGGCGACACGCCGGAGACGCTTGCGGAGCGGATACTCGGCATCGAGCACCGCATCTATCCGGAAGCTCTGCGGCTGCTCGCCGGCGGCCGGGTGCATCTCGAAGGCGATATCTGCAAGACCGACGGCAGCATTCGCACCGGCGGTGTACTGGTCTCGCCCACGGCAACCTGACAAATAAAATCCCCCGGCGCGAGCCGGGGGTGCATCATGATGGCTTGCGCGGATCGTGACGAAGTCTACGAGACCTTCAGGTTTTCCGCGGAGCTCTTGCCGCGGTTTTCCACAAGGTCAAACTCGACAACCTGGTTTTCGTTGAGGGTTGAGAGCCCCGCGCGCTCGACCGCCGAAATATGGACGAACACGTCCTTATCGCCGGCGTTCGGCTTGATGAACCCATAACCCTTGGTCGGGTTGAACCACTTGACGGTGCCTTTTTGCATCGCCTGTCTCCTGATCTAGACATAAAAAAGACGCGGCCACGCATTTTGCGTGCCACGCCACAAGCGGAATTCCGGAAGTCTGCTGAATTTCCGAGTCTTGAACTTCATCGTCGCGAAACGCACAGTCGAACGGCCTGGATCCGATTGTACCTGATATTGCAACACGAAATCCTCGCGTTAGCAAGTAGCTGGCGCGGCTCGCGAAATCGAGCCGGAGACCGGAAAGTGCCGTGACGGAGCTGTGGCAGCGGAACAACAATGGCGGCAATTGGCTGGGACCGGACAGCCAGACCAATTGACGCTCCAGGTGAACTCAGCGCAAATCGCCTTGGGCCGATGGGGTTTTTGGGGTTTTCTTCGAGCGGGCGCTCGTTTTTCGGATTATGCTTCATGCGCTGCGCATCAGCCCGCCTTGTCGTCAGAGCAGGAACCGCCCGACGGCAGGTCCTGGGGCTGGCGTCGGCCTTGTTTCTCGTCATTGCGGCCGCGGCGCAAGCGCAGGCCCAGTCACCCCCGACGCCAACCCCGACACCGACACCCAGCCCGACACCGGGGGTGGTCAATTCCGGTTTCTCGGCCGGCTCCACCGTGACCAACCTCGGCAGCAATTTTCTGGAACGTCTCGGCAATCAGGCGACGTCCGGCTTCGGCAACGCGGTGCGGAGCAATCCAGCCGGCGGCGGTGCCTCCGAAGCCACCGAGGCGCCCCGGTATCGCAGTTGGGCGGAGGGTTACAGCCTTGTCGCCACGACCGGTCCGCAGGGTTACTTCGTCGGCGATCGCCGCAGCACCTATGGCGGCGTCGTCGGGGTGGGCGCGCGTGTCGCGCCCGGCGTCAATGTCGGGTTCTCGGTCGACCAAAGCCACACCGCCATCGACATTCCCCTGGCGCTGCAGTCCGCCACGCTCGATCTCACGCAGCTCGGCTTCAATGCCTCGGTCGACAAGGGACCGTGGACCTGGGCGATCGCGCTGGTTCAGGGCTTTGGCAAGGTCAATTCCAGTCGCGACACCGGGTTCGGCTTCGCAACCGCCGGCTACAGCGCCCGGCTCGCCGGCGCCCTGACCGAACTCAGTTACTACTGGAGTCTCGACCAGAGCCGCATCGTGCCGAAGCTCGCGTTCGAATATGTGCGCGCCTCGACCGGATCGCTGCAGGAAACCGGCGGCCTCGATCCGGTGATGGCAACGGGCGCCACCGCGGAGCGCGCACGGATCCTGATCGGCGCTGAAATCGGCCGCTACTGGATTTTCGATCAGAAGATTTTCGACGTCTCGGCCTACGGCAAGTTCGTCGACAATGTCGCGCAGAATTTCGGCGCGGTCACGGTCAGCCTCGGCGCCCAGAGCATCCTGGTGCAGGGGATCGGCGAAAGCCGCTATGGCGCCGATGCCGGCGCCTCCGCCTCGCTCAGCCTCAGCAACACCGCGCGCCTCTATGTCAACTACGACGCCAAATATCGCGCCGCGATGCAGTCGCACCAGGGCACGCTCGGTATCGAGCTCAAATGGTAGGTTTCAATCGCGCAGCACGCGCGCCCGGTCAGGCCGGCCCCGCCGCCACATATCCCTGAAGGCCGAAATTCGCCCGCGACGCCGCCATCAGCGGCACCAGATCGTTCGGGTGAATGAACTCGTCCTTGAAACAGGGATAGGCCTTCGGGTCGAAGATCTTCTTCAGCCAGTCGATGACGATCTTGTGGCGGTCGGAGTTGCGAAACTCCTTGTGGTAGGTGAGCCACAGATCGGCGTGATGGCGGACGCCGAGATCGACGGGGATCAGGTTCGCGCCGAGTGCGACGGACGATGTCGGCAGGAAGCCCATCCCTGCGCCTCGCTCCACGGCGTAGAGCACGCCGATGCTCGAATTGGTCTTGATCCCGACGATGCCTTCCAGCGACGCCAGTCCGAGCACCCTCGCATAGGCGGTATCGTCGAGCTGCGGCGCCTGCTGGATCACCAGCCTGTGGTTCCTGATTTCGGCTAGCGTCGGCACGCCGTGCAGCTTGCGGTAGCCTTCCGAAACGAAGCCATAGATGTGGAGCCGGCCGAGCTTGGTGACGATCAGATCGGGGTTGGTCGGCCGTTCGAGCTGGATGGCGATGTCGGCCTCCAGCCGGGCGACGTCGGCTTGCTCCATCGCGCAGCGAAGGTCGACGGTGATCTTGCGGTAGGTTTTCTGGAAGTCGATCAGCCGCGGCAGGATCCAGAAATTGCCCGGGCCCTCGGTGACGGCGACGCGGACCGTGCCGGCGGTATCGTCGGACTGCGCCGCGCGCCGGAAAATATTGAAGGCGTGACGTTCCATTTCCATCACGTCGCCGATCATGGCGGCGCCCTCGGCGCTCAGCGTCAGGCCGCTCTGGTCGCGCAGGAATAATCTGCAGCCGATCGACTCTTCGAGCCGGTCGATCCGGCGCATCAGCGTGGTGGAGGTGAGGCCGAGTTCCTCGGCCGCATTGCGAAAACTCTTGTATCTCGCGCACGCCAGAAACGATCGCAGGTCATCCCAGGATGCATCCAGAACTGCATCATTCCGGTGCTGCGTCATCGCAGCACCCCGGTGCAATAGTTGCTGCATACTCCAAATCCCTGCCCGGTATGGTGCTCACCCAGCGGCAGGAGTGACGATAGATGCGCGACCCGGTTATGGAAAGGCCCTCATTGGCCGCAAAACGTGATTTCGATCTGCTGCCCAGAAGCGCGGAGATCGTCGTGCAGCCCGCGCTGCGTTCCGACCTGGGCGCGCTTTCCGACATGGCCAATCGATTGGTGCCCGGAATTCAGACGACGGAACCGGATCTCGAGAAATATCACGACTTCGATCCCGGCAGCATTCTGACCTTCAAGCGAAAGGGCATTCTGCTCGGGGCGGTGGCGTTCCTGTATCTCAACGACCGGGGCCACGATGCGCTCATTCTCGACGAGATGAGTTTGACGCAACCGGAGCTTGGACTGCTCGCCGGTTTATCCGAGCCGGTGTCCGCGATCTACGTGCGGGCGATCGCCGGGCAGGGCAGGGCGATGGCGGGATTGGGCAACGTGTCGGCGTATCTTTCCCGGCCGCGGCTGGCGCCGGCGGATCTCTACGCCCAACCCTCCAGCATCGACGGGCGCAATCTGAACATTGCGATCGGTTTCCATCCGTTCCCGAGCTACCAGCGCGACCTCTGGCGCTACCAGCGCCCCTGGAATCGTTTCCCTTTGAACGCGTCAACAGCCCAACCGGCGAGGAGCTTTGCAGATGCACGGCACTAACATTCCAGCTGCCCTGAAGACGCCATCGCGCTCCATCACCGTTCGCATCGCGCGCGATCCCAACGACCTGATGCTGGTGACCGCGATCCGCTCCGCGGTCTACCTCGCCGAGCAGGATTGCCCGATCGAGGAGGAATTCGACGGCAACGATCTGGTGGCGGCGCACTTCCTCGGATTCGTCGGAACCGAGCCGGCCGGCTGCCTGCGGGTGCGGTTCTTCGGCGAGTTCGCCAAGGTCGAGCGGCTTGCGGTGCGGCACCAGTTCCGCCGCTCGCGGCTCTCCTTCAAGCTGGTGCAGGCCAGCGTCGACTACGTCAAACGCAAGGGGTTCAAGAAGATCTATGGCCAGGCGCAGGACCGGCTGGTGGACTTCTGGGCGCATTTCGGCGCCAAGCCGCTCGGCCACAACCGCAAGATCACCTTCTCCGATTTTTCCTACACCGAAATGGTGCTCGACATCGAGCCCGGCGCCGACGCCATCACGCTCGACAGCGACCCCTATGTGATCATCCGGCCGGAGGGCGACTGGGACCGGCCCGGCGTTCTCGACATTTCAGCGGGCCGCGCCGTGACCTCGCCGCTGCGCACGGTGTGAGCACGCTGATGCCCCATCCCAAACTGGCGGTCTCGATCCATGACGATCCGCCGATCCTGGTCTGCGCGGATCTGCAGAGCGAGTATCTCACCGAAGGCCGCCGTCACGTCATCGCCGATGCCGAGGCGATCACGGCGCGCTGTCGCGAATTGATGACGCTGTGGCGGGACAATCTCTGGCCGATCATCCACCTGAAGCGCATTGCCCACGCCGCGTGGTTCAATCCGGCATCGAACCTGACGGAGTGGATCGCCGAGTTGAAGCCGAGGCCCGGAGAGCTTGCGTTCGAGCATCCGCTGCCCTCGGCCTACAGTTCGTCGCGGTTCGCCGAGTACATGGCGAACATGAAGAACATGCGCTGCGTGCTGGCGGGATTCTCGCTCGATGAAACCATCCTGTCGACCGTGGTCGACGGCTTTCACCGCAGCCACCGCTACCAGGTGGTAAGCGACGCCGTGGCCTGCCGGCGACAGGGGATCGGCGATGCGACATCCTACAAGCTGGCGGTCGTCAATGTGATCGGCAATTTCGCCGGCATCGTCGCAAGCGCCGACCTGATCGATGCCAATGCGGTGATTTCGGTGTGATCTGCCGGAGGCGTGGCTAGGCGCGATCGACCCGGATGACGCGGCCCTTTTCGATCGCCAGCGCCAGCCGGCCATGCTTCAGCGCCAGCGCCGCCTCGCCGAACAATTCGCGGCGCCAGCCATGCAGCGCGGCGACGTCGGCGTTGTCGTCCGCCGCGATATCCTCGAGATCGCCGACCGTGGCGATGATCTTGCTGGCGACGGCGTGACGCTCCGATGTCATGCGCAGCAGCACTTTGAGAAGCTCGACGATTGCAGCACCATTGGAATTGCCGCGCGGCTTTTCCAGCTTCGGTAGCGAGGCGGGGTCGCGCGCCAGCCCGCGCTGCACGGCGGCCACGATGTCGGCGCCCCATTTCGAGCGGTCAAAACCCTTCGGCAGCGAGCGCAGATTGGCGAGGCGTTCGAGGCTGGTCGGCGCATGCGTGGCGATGTCGCCGACCGCATCGTCCTTCAGCACGCGGCTGCGCGGCACGTCGCGGCTCTGCGCCTCCTGCTCGCGCCAGGCCGCTACCTCCATCAGCACCGCCAGTTCCTTCGGCTTGCGGACCCGGGTCTTCAGCCGCTCCCAGGCGCGTTCGGGGTGAAAGTCGTAGGTCTTCGGCGAGGTCAGGACCTCCATCTCCTCGCTCACCCAATCGTTGCGGCCGCGCTTCTTGAGATCGGCATCCAGGGCCGCGAAAACATCGCGCAAATGGGTGACGTCGGAGACCGCGTAGTGCATCTGCTCGGTGCTCAATGGCCGGCGCGACCAGTCGGTAAAGCGGTGGGTCTTGTCCGGCCGGTGGCCGGCGATGCGCTCGACCAGCTGGTCGTAGGCAATGGAATCACCATAGCCGAGCACCATGGCCGCCACCTGGGTGTCGAAGATCGGGTGCGGAATGGTGCCGGACTGGTGCCAGACGATCTCGATATCCTGCCGGGCGGCATGGAACACCTTCAGGACGTTCTCGTCGCCCATCAGCTCGAAGAACGGCTTGAGGTCGATCCCGGGGGCCAGCGTGTCGACCACGACCGCTTCCTCGGCACTCGCCATCTGCACCACGCAGAGCAGGGGATAATAGGTGGTTTCACGCAGAAACTCGGTATCGACGGTGATGACCCGGTGTTTCGCGAGCCGGGCGCATACCGCGGCAAGGTCGGAGGTGGTGGCAATCAGATCCATGAACGGTCCATAACGCTTTTGAGACGCGTTCGGCCGAAAGCGCTGATATGTCAAGGGTCTTGGGGCGAATTCATGCCTTGCATTTTAGCCCGGCCCGTCCATTTCGAGAATGGACTCAGGGCCGCCCGGAGCGCCTGGCGCGGTCCGGCCCGGTCAAATGCAACCGCAATGCTCCGTCAGTAGTCGCGAACGTGGCGCGAGCGGCGGCGCTGCGACGGCGTGGCCAGCACGACGATGCAGAGTGCCA
Source organism: Bradyrhizobium sp. (assembly GCF_030697065.1). Taxonomy (GTDB): domain Bacteria; phylum Pseudomonadota; class Alphaproteobacteria; order Rhizobiales; family Xanthobacteraceae; genus Bradyrhizobium. Next base: position 5,542 of record NZ_JAUYQU010000025.1, on the reverse strand, counting down.
GCATCGCCAATCCCATGAATTTGAAAACCAGAACGTCCAGCACGATAAATTCCCCCTGCGAAACCATTAGACTTGGAGGGAACCGATTGACCGTTTGTTAATTCCTGAGGCCGGGGGAACCGGAGCCTGATGCGATGTTTAACGGAAAGTTAGCGCCTTACGTCCCGCAAAAGGTCTGCAGCACGCATTGATGCGGCTCTGGCGGGTCGGCATAACCGGCAAATTCAGGCTGGTCCTGATACGGCTTGGCCAGCACCGCCAGCAGTTCCTCGAACGGCGCGAAATCGTCGCGGTTCACGGCGGCTTCGATCACGGCTTCCACCCGGTGATTTCTCGGGATGAAGGCGGGATTGACCGATCGCATCGCGGCCTGGCGCTCGGCGGGAGATTGCATCTCTCCGGAGATCCGCTCCCGCCAGCGCGCGGCCCATTCGTCACAGGCGACGGGCTCGGCGAACAATGCCCGCACTTCGGTATCGCCGTCCGGATCGAGCGCGGCGTCGCTCAGCCGCCGGAAGGTCAGCGTGAAGTCGGCCTGGTTCTTCGCCATCGCGTCCAGCAGGTCCTGCACCAGCGCCTCGTCGCCGTCACGCACCGTGAACAGGCCGATTTTCTGCCTCAGGCCGGCCTGATAGGCCGAAGTGAACCGCTCCGCGAACTCGCCGAGGATGGTCTGGGCCTCCTCGACGGCCTTGTCCTTGTCGTCGGACAACAACGGCAGCAGGCATTCCGCCAGGCGCGTCAGGTTCCAGAGCGCGATCCGCGGCTGGTTGGCGTAGGCGTAGCGGCCTTGTTGGTCGATCGAGCTGAACACTTTGGCGGGGTCGTAGTGATCCATGAAGGCGCAGGGGCCGTAGTCGATGGTCTCGCCCGCGACAGAGGAATTGTCGGTGTTCATGACGCCATGGATGAATCCGACCAGCAGCCAGCGCGCCACCAGATCGGCCTGCCGCGCGATCACGGCTTCGAGCAGCGCGCGATAGGGGCGGTCGGTATCGGCGGCGTGCGGGTAATGTCTGGCGATGACGTGGTCGGCCAGCCGCCGCACGCCCTCAGTATCGCTGCGCGCCGCGAAATACTGGAAGGTGCCGACGCGGATGTGGCTGGCGGCGACGCGGGTCAGCACGGCGCCCGGCAATGGCGTCTCGCGCATCACGTTCTCGCCCGTGATCACGGCGGCGAGCGACCGCGTGGTGGGAATGCTGAGTGCGAACATCGCCTCGCTGACGATGTATTCGCGCAGTACCGGGCCGAGCGCGGCGCGGCCGTCGCCGCGGCGCGAAAACGGCGTCGGGCCGGACCCCTTGAGCTGAATGTCGCGGCGCACGCCCTCGGCGTCGATCACCTCGCCGAGCAGGATGGCGCGGCCGTCCCCGAGCTGCGGGACGAAATGGCCGAACTGGTGGCCGGCATAGGCCATCGCGATCGGGTCGGCGCCATCAGGGACCCGCTTGCCCGCCAGGATCTCGGCTCCCTCGAGGCTGTCGAGCCGGTCGGGATCGAGGCCGAGCTGCAGCGCCAGCGGCCGGTTCAGCTTGATCAGGCGCGGGGCCGCGACCGGGGTCGGCGCTACCCGCGCGAAAAAGCTCGCCGGCAGGGCCGTATAGGTGTTCTGGAACGGGAAATGGATGGTCATGGGCTTAAAGATAGGCGCGCCTGGGCAATAGACAATCGCCGGGAGCCGCTGCCCGTGGATGCTCCCGCTTTTTAGCGCATTTTCCTTCTCCCGGCGCCGGATTCGACGGCCAAAATCGACCCCGCATTCGGTTGCCGCGCCTGACCGCGTCGGGTAAACCCTGACCCTCCTCGGACGGGCTTTTGGCCTCGATTCGACCTCTCCGACATCTGTTTTTGGGAAACCCATGCATCGCTACCGGTCACATACATGCGGCGCGCTCCGCGAGGGCGAAATCGACCAGACGGTACGGCTGTCGGGCTGGTGCCATCGTATCCGCGACCATGGCGGCGTGCTGTTCATCGATCTGCGCGACCATTACGGCCTGACGCAATGCGTGGCCGACCCGGATTCGCCGGCCTTCAAGGACGCCGAAAAGCTGCGCGCGGAGTGGGTGGTGCGGATCGACGGCAAGGTCCGCCGCCGGCCGGCTGGCACCGATAACCCGGATTTGCCGACCGGACTGGTCGAGCTTTACGTCAGCGAGATCGAGGTGCTGGGTCCGGCCGCCGAATTGCCGCTGCCGGTGTTCGGCGAGCAGGAATATCCAGAAGACATAAGGCTTAAGTACCGTTTCCTCGACCTTCGCCGCGACAAGCTGCACCAGAACATCATGACCCGCGGCGCGATCGTCGATTCCATGCGCAAGCGGATGAAGGAGCAGGGCTTCTTCGAATTCCAGACCCCGATCCTGACGGCGTCGTCGCCGGAAGGCGCGCGCGACTTCCTGGTGCCGTCGCGGATTCATCCGGGCAAGTTCTATGCGCTGCCGCAGGCGCCGCAGCAGTACAAGCAGCTCCTGATGATGTCGGGCTTCGACCGCTACTTCCAGATCGCGCCGTGTTTTCGCGACGAGGATCCGCGTGCCGACCGGTTGCCGGGCGAGTTCTACCAGCTCGACGTCGAGATGAGTTTCGTGACGCAGGACGACGTATTTGCCGCGATGGAGCCGGTCGTCACGGGCGTGTTCGAGGAGTTCGCCAAGGGCAAACCGGTGACAAAATGCTGGCCGCGGATTCCGTTCGCGGAAGCCTTGCGCAAATACGGCAGCGACAAGCCGGATCTGCGCAATCCGATTATCATGCAGGACGTCTCCGGGCATTTCCGCGGCTCCGGCTTCAAGGTGTTCGCGCGGATGCTGGAGGACCCGAAGAACCAGGTCTGGGCCATCCCCGGCACCGGCGGCGGCTCGCGCGCCTTCTGCGACCGCATGAACTCATGGGCGCAGGGCGAGGGCCAGCCCGGTCTCGGCTACATCATGTGGCGCGAGGGCGGCGAGGGTGCGGGTCCGCTGGCCAATAACATCGGCCCGGAACGGACGGCGGCGATCCGCGATGCCCTGGGCCTGAAGGAGAGCGATGCCGCCTTCTTCGTGGCCGGCGATCCGGAAAAATTCTGGAAGTTTTCCGGATTGGCACGCACCCGGCTCGGCGAGGAGTTGAACCTGATCGACAAGGATCGGTTCGAGCTCGCCTGGATCGTCGACTTCCCGATGTACGAGTACAACGAGGAAGACAAGAAGGTCGACTTCTCGCACAACCCGTTCTCGATGCCGCAGGGCGGCCTAGAAGCCCTGCAGACCCAGGATCCGCTGACCATCAAGGCGTTCCAGTACGACATTACCTGCAACGGCTACGAGATCGCTTCCGGCGGCATCCGCAATCACCGGCCGGAGGCGATGGTGAAGGCGTTCGAGATCGCGGGCTACGGCGAGAGCGACGTGGTCGAACGGTTCGGCGGCATGTATCGTGCGTTCCAGTATGGCGCGCCGCCGCATGGCGGCATGGCGGCCGGCGTCGACCGCATCGTCATGCTGCTTTGCGGCACCACCAACCTGCGCGAAATCTCGCTGTTCCCGATGAACCAGCGGGCCGAAGACCTGCTGATGGGAGCGCCGTCGGACGTCGCGCCGAAGCAATTGCGCGAGTTGCATATCCGGCTCAATCTGCCGGACAAGGGCTAGCGCAGGTCGGGTCACCGAAGTCTGAATTCGGGCCAGGGAAGCCGCCGGGGGAAATGTATGTCGTCCCATTCTGATGATCTGCAATCCGCGGCGCTGGCTTATCATCGGCTGCCGCGGCCGGGAAAGCTCGAAATTCAGGCGATCAAGCCGCTCGCCAACCAGCGCGACCTCGCGCTGGCCTATTCGCCCGGCGTGGCGGCGGCCTGCATGGCCATCGCAGCCGATCCCGCGGAAGCCGCATCCCTGACCATCCGCGCCAATCTGGTCGCCGTCGTCTCCAACGGCACCGCGGTGCTCGGCCTCGGCAATATCGGCCCGCTGGCGTCCAAGCCGGTGATGGAAGGCAAGGCGGTTCTGTTCAAGAAATTCGCCGGCATCGACGTGTTCGACATCGAAATCGCCGCCGACACCATCGAGCGCGTGGTCGAAACCGTGGCCGCCCTCGAGCCGACCTTCGGCGGCATCAATCTCGAGGACATCAAGGGGCCGGAATGCTTCGAGATCGAGGCGCAGCTCAAGGCGCGCATGAAGATCCCGGTATTCCACGACGACCAGCACGGCACCGCGATTATCGTCGCCGCCGCGATCACCAATGCATTGCTGCTCACCGGCAAGAAGCTGGCCGAGGTCAAGATCGTCGCCTCCGGCGCCGGTGCGGCTGCGATCGCTTGCCTCAACCTGCTGGTCTCGATGGGTGCGCAACGCAGCAACATCTGGGTCTGCGACATCGACGGCGTGGTGCATGAAGGCCGCAACACGCTGATGGACCGCTGGAAGTCGGTCTATGCGCAGAAGACCGACAAGCGCGTGCTGGCGGAAGTGATCGGCGGCGCCGACATTTTCCTGGGACTTTCGGCGCCGAACGTGCTGACGCCTGACATGGTCAAGGCGATGGCGGACAGGCCGCTGGTCATGGCGCTGGCCAATCCGACCCCCGAAATCATGCCGGACGAGGCGCGTAAAGCACGGCCCGATGCGATGATCTGCACCGGGCGCTCCGACTTTCCCAACCAGGTCAACAACGTCCTGTGCTTTCCCTTCATCTTCCGCGGCGCGCTCGACGTCGGCGCCACCGCGATCAACGAGGAGATGAAGAAGGCCGCCGTGGATGCGATCGCGCAGCTCGCGCGTGATCCGCCGTCGGATGCGGTGGCACCCGGGTTCGACAGCGGCGAAGCGCAGGGCTTCGGGCCCGGCTCGCTGATCCCGAGCCCGTTCGACCCGCGGCTGATCCTGCGCATCGCTCCGGCCGTCGCGCAGGCGGCCATGGACAGCGGCGTCGCCACGCGCCCGATCACCGACATGGACGCCTATGTCGACAAGCTGACCCGCTTCGTCTTCCGCTCGGGCCTGGTGATGAAGCCGGTCTTTGCCGCCGCTCGTACGGCCGCCAAGAAGCGCGTCATCTATGCCGACGGCGAGGACGAGCGCGTGTTGCGCGCGGCTCAGGTCGTGCTGGAGGAAGGCATCGCCGAGCCGACGCTGATCGGCCGCCCCCATGTGATCGACGTGCGCCTGCGCCGCTACGGTCTGCGCATCCGCCCGGGCGCCGACTTCACCATCGTCAACCCGGAGGACGATCCGCGCTACCGCGACTATGTCGACCTGCTGATCCAGCTCGCCGGCCGGCGCGGCGTGACACAGGAGGCGGCGCGGACAATGGTGCGCACCGACGCCACGGTGATCGCGGCGCTCGCGCTGCGGCGCGGCGACGCCGACGCCATGATCTGCGGTCTTGAAGGCCGGTTCGAGCGGCACCTGCGCAATGTCGCGCTGATCATCGGCGCGCGGGCCAGCGTGAAGTATCGCGACCTGTCGGCGCTCTCCATGCTGATCTCACAGCGCGGCGTGACCTTCCTGACCGACACCTACGTGACCGTGGATCCCAGCGCCGACGAGATCGC